>DDEH01000133.1:0-3774 GCA_002336085.1 Flavobacteriales bacterium UBA1959
GCAGGAGCTTCAGCGGCAGGAGCCTCAACTTTTGAAGCGCCTCCTCTACGTGAACGGCGTGACTTCTTCTTCGTGGCATCTGCACCATAGATCTCGTTGAAGTCAACAAGCTCCATCATACACATGTCCGCGTTGTCACCGAGACGATTGCCGGTCCGGATGATTCGAGTGTATCCACCATCACGGCTTGACACCTTTGGTCCAACCGAACGAAACAACTCAGTTACGGCGAGTTTGTTTCCCAAGTAACGGAAAGCAAGACGACGGCTGTGTGTTGTGTCCTCCTTAGATCGAGTAACAAGTGGCTCAAAAAACTGCCGCAAAGCTTTCGCTTTCGCAACCGTTGTATTGATTCGCTTGTGCTCAATCAGTGAGCACGCCATGTTTGAAAGCATGGCCTTACGGTGAGCGGTCTTTCGACCTAGATGATTAAAATTCTTATTGTGCCGCATGACTTCACTCTTTATCGAGTTTGTACTTACTCACGTCCATACCGAATGTGAGGCTCTTTCCTTCGACCAAATCTTCTAATTCCGTGAGTGACTTCTTACCGAAGTTTCGGAATTTCAACAGGTCGTTCTTATTGTAGCTTACCAGCTCACCCAACGTTTCAATGTCCGCCGCCTTCAAGCAATTCAAGGCACGAACACTCAAGTCCATGTCGCTCAATTTCGTCTTGAGCAACTGGCGCATGTGCAAGCTAGTTTCATCAAACTCTTCAACTTCGACGCGCTCTTCCAACTCCAGGGAAATGCGTTCGTCACTAAAGAGCATAAAGTGTTGAATCAAAATCTTCGCAGCTTCTTGTAAAGCGTCTTTCGGTGTAATGCTTCCATCACATTCGATCTGAAGATTTAGTTTCTCGTAGTCTGTGCGCTGCTCTACACGGTAGTTCTCCACATCGTACTGGACGTTGCGGATGGGTGTAAATATGGCGTCCATTGCTATCGTTCCAATGGATGCACCTTCACGCTTGTTGTCCTCAGCTTGCACGTATCCACGTCCTTTACTGATAACGAGTTCCAAAGTCAAATTCACTTTGTCATCCATATTGCAAATCACCTGATCGGGATTCATCACCTGGAAGGCGCTCGTGAATTTACCAATGTCACCCGCGGTGAACATCTTATTGCCGGCAACTTTAACCGTCACCGTCTCTCCCTCTGTGCCCTCAATCTGACGCTTGAATCGAACCTGCTTGAGATTCAAAATCATTTCTGTCACATCTTCTTGCACACCCTTGATGGTCGAGTATTCATGCTCTACACCGTCAATCTTTACGCTGGTAATTGCATAACCTTCAAGAGATGAAAGCATGATTCGACGCAACGCGTTTCCAACGGTGATCCCAAATCCGGGTTCTAGCGGTCGGAATTCAAATCGGCCATTGAACTCCGAAGAGTCCAACATGATGACCTTGTCTGGTTTCTGAAAATCGAGAATAGCCATTTGTTGAAAGGATTTGGTTTACTTAGAGTACAATTCGACGATGAGCGACTCCTTGATATTCTCTGGAATCTGATCGCGCAATGGAACACTGATGAACGTTCCTGACATGTGCTGGACATTCCAGTCTAACCACTCCAAACGTTTTGGTGCAGCACTCAAAGAACTAGTTATTGAGGTCAGAGATTTGCTCTTCTCCCGCACGGCTACAACGTCTCCTGGACGCAACCGGTAGGATGGAATATTTACCAAATGGCCATTGACCATTATGTGACGGTGAGAGACCAGCTGGCGAGCACCCCGACGAGAATTTGACAATCCTAGTCGGTATACAACATTGTCCAATCTGCTTTCGCAGAATTGAAGCAAAATTTCACCGGTAATGCCCTGTCGAGCATTGGCCTGCTTAAACATATTAGAAAACTGCTTCTCTAATATGCCATACGTATACTTTGCTTTTTGCTTCTCAGCCAATTGCACAGAGTACTCCGATTCCTTTTTACGACGGCGGGTATTGCCGTGTTGTCCCGGTCCATAGGGACGGCGTTCCAACGCCTTGTCAGGTCCGAAGATCGCCTCTTTAAAACGGCGACTGATTTTTGATTTGGGTCCGCGAAAACGTGCCATATCGTTTGATTCTATTCTGGTTCGACGATGAGATTATACGCGACGACGCTTTGGTGGGCGGCATCCATTGTGAGGAAAAGGAGTGACATCGATAATCTCGATGACCTCAATTCCCATATTGTGCAACGCACGCATTGCGCTTTCTCGGCCCGCTCCGGGACCTTTAACGTAAGCGCGAATCTTGCGGAGACCAAGTTCATGTGCCTCGCGACCACAATCTTCAGCAGCTACTTGAGCTGCATAAGGAGTGTTCTTTTTCGAGCCCCGGAAACCCATCTTTCCGGCACTTGACCATGAGATCACTTGCCCGTTGTTGTTGGTCAACGAAATGATGATGTTGTTGAAGGATGAGTGGATATGCACTTGGCCTGTTGCCTCGACAACCACTTTCTTCTTCTTTTTGACGTTTTTCGCCATCGTCTTAATATTTAGGTGATCAGTTCCTTTCGGAACTCAATGATTAAATGCTGTTATTACTTCTTCTTGTTGGCTACCGTCTTACGCTTTCCTTTTCGGGTGCGCGAGTTGTTCTTGGTTCGCTGTCCACGAAGGGGCAAACCATTTCTGTGGCGGATGCCACGGTAACTTCCAATGTCCATTAGACGCTTGATGTGCGATTGCACTTCAGAGCGAAGCTCACCTTCAACTTTAAAACTAGTTGAGATGGCATTACGAATTGAACCGACTTCTTCGTCAGTCCAGTCCTGGACTTTTTTATCTTCAGACACTCCGCATTCTCCGAGCAATTCAGACGCACGACTGCGTCCGATACCGTAGATGTATGTGAGTGCAATGACTCCTCGCTTATTGCGGGGGATATCTATACCTGCTATACGTGCCATGGGCGATGGGTTTGACAAAATCAGGATTAACCCTGACGTTGCTTCATTTTAGGATTCTTCTTGTTGATGACATACAAGCGGCCTTTGCGACGTACAATCTTGCAGTCGGCGGTACGCTTTTTGAGTGAAGCACGAACTTTCATAGTGCAATTATTTCTTGTATCGGAACGAGATCCGTCCTTTGGTTAAATCATACGGTGACATATCAACGCGAACGCGGTCGCCCGGTAAAATTTTGATGTAATACATCCTCATCTTACCAGAGATGTGGGCAGTGATAATGTGCCCGTTTTCCAATTCCACACGGAACATTGCGTTAGACAATGCTTCCAGGATGGTCCCGTCTTGCGTTATGGACGCTTGTTTCGCCATATGATTAAATCGTTTAGACTTTTCGTTTTTGTTGTTGTAACACCTTTTCTATTTCATCAAAACTTGAGAGAACGTCCGCTTGGTCTTTGCGCACCACGATATCGTGTTCAAAATGCGCCGAAACCTTGCGGTCTGCTGTCACAATCGTCCATCCATCTTCCTCATGAAAGACTTCTTTACGACCTAGGTTAATCATCGGTTCAATGGCCAAAACCATTCCATCCATCAGACGCGGTCCGTTACCACGTCTTCCGTAATTCGGAACTTCCGGTGCTTCGTGCAACGACCGTCCCAAACCATGACCCACCAATTCCCGAACAACTCCATAACCATATTGCTCCGCATGGTGCTGGCAAGCAAATCCGATATCTCCGATTCGCTTTCCAACCACAGCTTGCTCAATGGCTTTTTGAAGGCATTCTTTAGTGACTTCTAATAACTGCCGAACTTCTGGATCAATCTCGCCCACCGCAAAGGTGTACGCACT
>DDEH01000133.1:4160-4567 GCA_002336085.1 Flavobacteriales bacterium UBA1959
CCATCGGTCAAAGGTTTGTCATTTGGAATGCCGTGCACTACAGCCTCATTGACCGAAGTGCACAAGGAATTCGGAAAGCCTCCGTATCCCTTGAATCCCGGCTCAGCACCATGATCGCGGATGAACTCCTCGGCCACAGCATCGAGCTGAAGTGTTGTGACTCCTGGTTTTACCCATTCTGCCACAGCAGCTAACGTTTTCCCAACAAGCAAAGAACTCTCTCGAAGGAGCTCAACCTCTTCGTCCGTTTTTATGTGCACGCGTCGGCCGAAACTCATTTCGATTTATCCTGTAATGCCTCCCACAGGTGACTGCGGTCGACCACGCAACTTCCCAGACTTCATCAAACCGTCATAATGACGTGAAAGCAAATAGCTTTCAATTTGCTGAAGTGTATCTAGGATGAC
>DDEH01000133.1:4969-16795 GCA_002336085.1 Flavobacteriales bacterium UBA1959
AATACAATCGCTGGAAGGATTGCAATGAAAGCCAAAAACAATGAACCTGGTAAAGTGATATTCGAAAGAATACGCTCCAAGAAATCCGCAGTGGGTTTTCCTGGCTTCACGCCGGGCACAAAACTATTCTGACGCTTTAAGTCATCCGCCATTTGATTGGGATTGACCGTTATCGCCGTGTAGAAGTATGTGAAGACCACAATCATCACAAAGAAGATTGCGTTGTACCAAAGACCATTGAAATCAGATAGACTTTGAAGAATTTCATTCTCCTGGAATGTCTCGCTTTGTGTCATGTACAAAGGCACAAACATGATTGCTTGCGCAAAGATAATTGGCATAACACCTGCTGAATTCACCTTCAATGGGATGTAGCTTCGAGCGCCCTCTCCCTGTGGCATGTGTGATCCTCCTGTCTGCATCTTTGCCATTTGCACAGGGACCTTTCGCAAGGCCTGAACCAACGCTACACTCGCGCCGATGACAATGAGCAAAAAGGCCACCTCTACCAAGAAGAAGAACAACGTTGTATCGGGGTGAACAAATTCCTGAATCAAGGCTTGTGGGAATGTTGCGATGATACCAATCATGATGAGCAAGGAAATTCCATTGCCTACTCCTTTGTCTGTGATACGCTCACCCAGCCACATGATCACGAGTGTGGAACACACAAGGATTAACACGGCACTGAACCACCAAAAAGTTGTTGGATTGGCCACTGCACCTGGAACACCTACAACAGAAGTTGCAAGATATCCTGGGGCCTGCACCAGCGTAATCGCAATTGTCAAAAATCGCGTGTACTGATTAATTTTCTTTCTTCCGCTCTCTCCTTCTGCCTGCATTTTCTGTACTGCTGGAACAGCAATACCGAGCAATTGGACAATGATGGATGCAGAAATGTATGGCATGATACCAAGAGCGAAAATAGAAGCACGCGTAAAGGCACCTCCTGTGAAGAGTGACAACAAGTCTCCCAATCCACCGGAGCCTGACGCAGCCATCTGCTCAGCTAAGACATCACTATTTACGCCTGGTATGACAATGAAAGAACCGACTCGGTAGACCAAGATCAATCCTAACGTGATGCCCAACTTCTGGCGCAATTCTTCGTGCTTCCAGATGTTCGAAATTTGAGTAAAGAAATTCTTCATCTAAAAAGGGTTATGCTTCCGCTGCTTCGCCGCCGGCCGACTCAATCGCTGCTCGTGCAGTTGAAGAGAATTTGTGCGCTTGTATAGAAACTCCTGATTTCAACTCTCCGCGTCCGAGAATCTTGACAAGGTCTCGCTTTCCAGCAAGTCCGTTTTCCATCAAGTCTGCTACGGTAACGGCTTTCAACTTCTTACGATCGATAAGTTCTTGAAGCGTGTCCAAGTTGATGCCTTTGTACTCAACACGGTTTGGATTGGTAAATCCAAACTTCGGTACTCGACGTTGAAGCGGCTGTTGACCACCCTCAAAACCGATTTTACGGCTGTAACCTGAACGCGACTTCGCACCATTGTGTCCCCGAGTAGAAGTGCCTCCGTGTCCGGATCCTTCTCCACGGCCAACTCGCTTGCGCTGCTTCCGCGAACCATCTGCTGGCTTTAAATTGCTAAGATTCATGGTATATGCTGGTTAAATTATAATTCTTCGACTTGAACCAAGTGAGACACCTTCCGTACCATCCCCAAAATTTGAGGAGTCGCTTCGTGCTCGACTGGGTTATGCAATTTCTTGATGCCAAGGGCCTGAATAGTGGCCTTTTGACGCTTCGGGCGGTTGATTGCACTCCGCACCTGGGTGACTTTGATTTTTCCCATGATGACTGCGATTAACCGTTGAATACTTTAGATACAGAAATCCCACGCAAATCAGCAATGTCCTTGGCGCTGCGCAAAGCCTGCAATGCATTGAAAGTTGCCTTTACAACATTGTGTGGGTTGCTTGAACCCAATGACTTCGCGAGAACATCTTTTATACCTGCGCTTTCAAGCACCGCTCGCATTGCACCTCCTGCAATCACACCGGTACCAGGCGATGCGGGGCGAATCATAACGTGCGCACCTGCAAATCTCATTTCCTGTGCGTGCGGGATTGTCCCTTTCACCAAAGGAACCTCTACCATGTTCTTCTTGGCATCCTCGATTCCTTTTTGAATCGATGTTGCCACCTCACGGCTCTTGCCCAAACCATGTCCGACACGTCCCTTCTCATCTCCAACCACCATAATGGAGCTGAAGCTGAAAGTACGTCCACCTTTGGTGGTCTTAGCAACACGGTTGATTCCAACCAAGCGTTCCTTCAAATCGGGATCACCTGTACGCGACTGCTGTTGCTGGTCTCGTCCTTTTCGTTGTTGACGTTGTTCCATCTTTCCTTAGAATTTTAGCCCGCCTTCACGAGCAGCTTCCGCCAGGGTCTTAACCCGGCCGTGATACAAGTAACCGTTTCTATCAAACACAACTTGTTCGATACCTGCAGCCTTCGCTTTTTCCGCGATCATCTTACCGACAACTGCAGCTTGTTCAACCTTTGCTCCGTTGGCAGCATCTGCTCCCAATGAACCGGCTGATGCGAGCGTGCGCCCCTCCCGGTCGTCAATGATTTGAACGTAAATCTGCTTATTGCTTCGAAATACTGACAATCGTGGACGTGCAGATGTGCCCTGGATCTTTCCACGAACACGACGCTTGACTCGATTGCGAGCGAATGTTTTCCTCGTTCCCATTTTATTCGATTATTTAGCTGCGGTCTTACCGGCTTTGCGACGAATTTGTTCTCCTGCATAACGCACACCTTTTCCTTTGTAAGGTTCAGGCTTGCGCAATGACCGAATTTTAGCGGCAACCGTTCCGATGAGTTGCTTGTCGTGAGACGACAACAAAACGTAAGGGTTATTTCCTTTTTTAGTTTCCGCTTCCAGCTTGATCTCTGCGGGAATCCGCATTACAATTTGGTGACTGAAACCCAAAGACAATGTTAAATCCTGTCCTTGAGAAGATGCTCGGAAACCGACACCTACCAATTCCAATTTAATACTGTATCCTTCCGTAACACCGACAATCATATTATTGACTAGTGCGCGGTACAATCCATGCTTCGCTCTGTGATTCTTGTGGTCCGATGGACGGCTGAACGTCAAAACGTTCTCCTCAAGATTCATACCGATTTCAGCGTCAATGGCCTGCTCCAATTCCCCCTTGGGACCCTTCACTTTGACCAACTGCCCTTCAAGCGTCAGTGAGACGCCGTCTGGTACATTTATGGGTGCTTTTCCTATACGTGACATAATGATGTTCCGTTTTCTAAATCAATAAACCGTGCAAATTACTTCACCTCCGATGTTCATTCGTCGTGCCTCCTTGTCAGTCATCAGACCTTTTGAGGTAGAAACGATGCAAATGCCCAAGCCATTCAAGACACGTGGCAATTCACCTGAAGATGCATACCGTCGCAAACCAGGCGAAGATAGACGCTTCAACTCAGTGATGGCCGGTCGCTTTGACTTGCTATCGTAGCGCAAAGCAATTTTGATTATGCCTTGGTAGCCCTCCTCGTTGAACCTGAAATTCAAGATATAACCTTTGTCGAAAAGAATTCGGGTCATCTCTTTCTTCATGTTCGAGGCTGGTACCTCAACAACCTTGTGTCCCGCCATTTGCGCGTTGCGAATGCGGGTCAAGTAATCTGCTATTGGATCAGTATTCATGATGCTTCAAATCGTAGGTTACCAACTGGCTTTTTTGACTCCAGGAATTTTTCCTGACAGTGCCATTTTTCGGAACAAAACACGCGAGATTCCAAACTGTCGCATGTAACCACGGGGACGGCCCGTGATTTGGCAGCGGTTGTGCATGCGCACAGCTGCACTGTTTGGTGGAAGCTTTTGCAAACCTTCCCAATCGCCCGCAGCTTTCAATGCTGCTCGCTTTTCAGCGTATCGGGCCACCATTCGTTCTCTCTTGCGCTCTCGCGCCTTCATTGATTCCTTAGCCATCTTAGTTCTTTTTGAAAGGGAATCCGAAACTTTCAAGGAGCGCCTTCGCCTCCTCGTCTGTATTCGCCGATGTAACAATTGTTATGTCCATGCCATTGAAGTACTTCACTTCGTCCAAGTTGATTTCCGGAAAAATCACTTGCTCTTTGATGCCAAAGGTGAAATTACCTCGGCCATCAAAGCCTTTGGAATTCACTCCTTGAAAGTCACGCGTCCGTGGCAACGATACCGCAATCAAACGATCGAGGAAGTCAAACATGCGATTGCGTCGCAATGTTACACGTGCGCCAATGGGCATGCCCTTACGCAACTTAAAGTTCGAGACATCCTTCGTTGAGATCGTTTTCACAGCCTTCTGGCCCACAATGCGCGACATTTCATCAATAGCATATTCTACTACTTTCTTGTCAGCAATCGCCTTACCCAATCCTTGGTTCAGACAAATTTTGGTGATGCTAGGTACTTGCATCACACTTTTGTACTCAAATCGATCTTTAAGATTTGGTACAATTTCCTCAGCGTACTGAGTCTGGAGTCGTGGAATGTAGCTCATTACTTCAGCTCCTCATTGGTTTTCTTAGAATAGCGAACGAGTTTTCCATCATCGCCTCGGCGACGACCAACTCGTGTGGCGTTTCCGGCCGCGTCCACTACCATCACATTGGAAATGTGCATAGCTGCTTCCATCGACTCGATACCACCCTGCGGGTTTGCAGGTCCAGGCTTCACATGCTTTTTCACCATGTTTATACCTTCAATTTTAACGCGGTCGGTCTTCCGATCCACTTGCATAACTGTGCCTTGCTTGCCTTTGCTTCCGCCAGCTAGCACTTTCACAGTATCGCCTTTTTTGACTTTCAATCGCTTAAACATCATCGTTCAGATTAAAGCACCTCAGGGGCTAATGAAACAATTTTCATGAAATCCTTCTCTCGAAGTTCACGGGCAACAGGACCAAAGATCCGTGTTCCACGCATCTCACCGTTTGCGTTCAACAAAACGATGGCGTTGTCATCAAAGCGGATGTACGAACCGTCGGGGCGACGAACCGCCTTCTTTGTGCGTACAACGACACCTTTCGAGACTGCACCTTTCTTGATGCCACCATTTGGCGCTGCATGCTTCACGCTCACAACAACGGTGTCGCCGATGCTTGCATATCGCCGTCGTGTACCACCCAACACACGGATGCAAAGGACTTCCTTTGCGCCGCTGTTGTCAGCCACTTTCATGCGGGATTCTTGCTGTATCATCTTTTGATTTCTTTCTCTTTATTCAATCCAAGGGATTACTTCGCACGCTCAACAACCTCAACCAAGCGCCAGCATTTGCTTTTGCTCAATGGTCTTGTTTCCATGATGCGCACTGTATCGCCAATGTTGCAAGTGTCCGACTCATCGTGAGCCATAAACTTACTTGTCTTCTTGACGAACTTCCCATATTTCACGTGCTTCTCCTTCCGCTCAACAGCAACAACAATGCTCTTGGTCATGGAATTGGAGGTCACAACGCCGATACGCTCTTTTCGCACCTTTCGGTCCGTGGTAGTAGTTTCAGTGCTCATGAGTTCTTATTGCGTGCATTCAATTCTGTAAGCAAACGCGCAACATTGCGCTTTTGATTCTTCAAGGCCGTCGTCGTCTCCAACCCCGCAACGGTATGGTTAAAGCGCAGCTTAGCGAGCGCCTCACGCTCTGCCACAATCCGTTCCGTTAAATCGGTATCGGAAAGCTGTCGAATTTCTGTCATCTCAATCATCACTGTGCATAATCTGGGCGTACAACAAATTTGCATTTCACGGGCAGCTTTTGTGCACCGAGACGCAAGGCTTCTTGAGCGGTTTCCGGAGATACTCCGTCTACCTCAAACATCAGACGTCCGGGACGGACTGGAGCTACCCAATGACTGGGAGCACCCTTTCCCTTACCCATACGAACCTCTGCAGGCTTTGACGTGATCGGCTTGTCTGGAAAAATTCTAATCCAAACTTGTCCCTCACGTTTCATATATCGATTGATCGCAATACGAGCGGCCTCAATTTGTCGAGAAGTGATAAAACCTTCATCCAACGTCTTGATTCCAAACGATCCGTATGCAAGGGTACTTCCGCGATACGCCAATCCGCGTATCCGTCCCTTTTGCATTTTCCTATACTTGGTTCTTTTCGGCTGTAGCATGACCTAAATCTTCTATCAGTTTCGAGTTCGTCGACGTCCTCCGCCTTGTCCTGGGCGACTTGCGTTACCTGGGCGACGATCCTTCGATTGCTTCTGAGGTGGAATCGGTGACAAGTCTTTCTTGCCATATATCTCTCCTCGGCAAATCCAGCACTTAATGCCGATTCGTCCGTAGGTGGTGTGTGCTTCCATCAACGCGTAGTCGATATCAGCACGAAAAGTGTGCAATGGAATTCGTCCCTCCTTGTAAGATTCAGAACGTGCAATCTCTGCACCATTTACACGACCAGCAATGTTAATCTTGATGCCCTCAGCTCCTAAACGCATCGTGCCTGCAATGGCCATCTTAATAGCCCGACGGTGCGAGATACGTGCCTCAATTTGTCGAGCAACGCTCTCTGCCACAAGTTTTGCATCCAATTCCGGACGTTTGATCTCGAAAATATTGATCTGCACTTCCTTGCCAGTCAATTTCTTCAACTCTTCACGCAGTTTATCGACCTCTTGGCCTCCCTTTCCGATGATGACACCTGGACGGGCAGACTTCACCGTCACGGTTACCAATTTCAAGGTACGCTCGATGATGATGTTAGAAACGCTCGCTTTTCGCAAACGTGCCATGAGGTACTCACGGATCTTCTCGTCTTCTACGAGCTTGTCCTTGTAGTCGTTGCCTCCGTACCAGTTCGAATCCCATCCTCGGATGAAACCCAGGCGGTTGCCAATTGGATTTGTTTTCTGTCCCATGAATCAGTTTTTGACGGAATCTACAATGATGGTTACGTGGTTGCTGCGCTTGCGAATGCGGTGCGCGCGACCTTGAGGAGCTGGTTGAAGTCGCTTCAACATTCGAGCACTGTCCACTTTGACTTCACGGATAATCAAATCCGCTTCTTCAGGGCGAGCGCCGTCATTCTTAGCTTCCCAATTCGCAATCGCTGAGAGCAATAGCTTCTCCAATCGATTTGACGCTTCTTGGGGGCTGAACTTCAATATATTCAATGCTTGAAATACGTCTTTGCCTCGGACACTGTCCGCAACCAAACGCATCTTGCGAGGCGATGTAGGACAATTGTTGAGCTTGGCAATAGCCATGCTCTTCATTTCCTCTTTCCGCACTTCAGCGGCTAATCTTTTTCGTTTTCCCATGACGATTAACGCTTCTTGTCCTTCTTGTCCGCGTGACCACGGAACGTACGGGTGGGTGAAAATTCTCCAAGTTTGTGTCCAACCATATTCTCTGTGACAAACACAGGAATGAACTGACGTCCATTATGGACGGCAATGGTAAGGCCAACAAAGTCTGGGGTAATGGTGCTGGTTCGAGACCAGGTCTTAATTACCGACTTTTTGCCGGATGCATGTACAGCGTCAACTCGTTGATTGAGTTTGTAGTGTACAAATGGGGGTTTCTTTAGTGAACGAGACATGGCTATTACTTCTTCCGACGTTCAATGATATACTTGGAACTCTTCTTGCGCGGATTTCGCGTCTTGTAACCCTTCGAAGGCACGCCATTGCGTGAGCGAGGATGTCCTCCAGAGGACTTGCCCTCACCACCACCCATCGGGTGATCGACTGGATTCATAACAACACCACGCACACGTGGTCGTCGTCCAAGCCAGCGTGATCGCCCAGCTTTTCCTGAAACCTGAAGGTTGTGCTCTGAATTGCTTACGCTTCCAATGACAGCCATGCATGTCACAAGGATCATGCGTGTCTCACCACTTGGCAGCTTTACTATCGCATACTTGCCGTCACGGGCGTTCAACTGAGCGTATGAACCAGCACTTCGCGCCATAGACGCTCCTTTGCCAGGATATAACTCTATGTTATGAATCACTGTTCCCAATGGGATGTCCGACAGGTAGAGAGCATTTCCTACTTCTGGGGAAGATTCTTTTCCGCTGTTAATCTTCATGCCCGGTTTCAAACCTTCTGGCGCGACGATATAACGCTTCTCTCCGTCCGTATACTCAACAAGGCAAATGCGTGCTGAACGGTTTGGATCGTATTCGACTGTCAAGACAGTCGCTTCCATGTGCTTGTTTCGCTTGAAATCAATCAAACGGTAACGGCGTTTGTGTCCGCCACCACGGTAACGCATGGTCATTTTTCCATCTGCATTACGTCCACCTGACTTTTTCAGAGAACGCAACAATGGCTTGTGAGGCTTACCCGCAGTAATGTCTTCAAATTTGGACAATACCTTGTGGCGGGTGCCTGGTGTTATGGGGTTGAATTTACGAAGTGCCATGTGATCAGATGTTCTCGTAGAAGTCAATCATTTCTCCTTCGGCCAAACTTACGATGGCCTTCTTGTAACCGACTGTTCGTCCTTTGACGATACCAGTTTTCGTGAATCGCTGTCGGCTTTTGCCGTCAACGCGCAGCGTCCGAACCGAAGTAACGGTCACACCGTACTCCTTTTCTATCGCCTTCTTTATCTCCACCTTATTCGCGCCGTCAGCAACAACAAATCCAAAGGAGTTGTTCTTCTCTGTATCAGCGGTCATCTTCTCGGTGATGAGTGGTTTTATTAAAATCTCCTGCATGACCGATTTTATTTGAGCATTCCTTCTACAACTTTGTGAGCGTCGTCAACAAAGATGAGGGTGTTGCAATTCATGATGTCATAAGTGCTCAGGTCAGAGGCTACCATTACACGGTGCTTTGAAAGATTTCGGCTGCTCATGTAAACCGCCTCGTTTGGAGCGGATAAAACCATGAGTGTTTTTGAATCTGCGAGTTTCAATCCGCTCATCATACCAACAAAATCTTTCGTTTTGGCAGCGTCCATTTTGATCCCGTCAAGAACCATGATGGACTTTTCCTGTGCCTTGTAGCTCAGTGCGCTTCGACGTGCCAACTGCTTCACCTTGTGATTCAGCTTCTGCGTGTAATCACGCGGCTCCGGACCGAAGGTAGTACCTCCTCCACGAAACAATGGATTCTTAATGGAACCAGCACGTGCTGTACCTGTACCTTTTTGCTTCTTAATCTTGCGCGTCGATCCCGAGACGAGGCCACGGTGCAATGTGTCATGCGTTCCTTGGCGTTGTGCTGCGTTGTAACGCTTCACATCGAGGTAGATCGCGTGGTCGTTGGGCTCAATGCCAAAAACCGCTTTGTTCAATGTTACCGACTTGTCGGTCTTTGAACCTTTCGAGTTGTATACGTCTACTTTCATCACGCTTCAGGTTTGCGGATTTCAACAGTTGAACCTTTGTGCCCTGGGACTGCTCCCTTGACAACCATTATGCAATCTTCTGCCAAAATCTTTACGATTTCAAGATTCTCAATGGTTACACGGGAGTTTCCCATTTGACCAGCCATACGCATGCCCTTGAAGACGCGCGACGGTGTAGACGCTGCACCAATGGAACCTGGTGCGCGAAGACGATTGTGCTGGCCGTGTGTTGCTTGACCGACTCCGGCAAAACCGTGTCGTTTTACAACTCCCTGGAAACCTTTTCCTTTGGATTTACCAGCGACCGAGACATACTCGCCTTCATTGAAGACATCTTCGATCTTCATGGCATCGCCAGTTTTAACTTCTCCTTTGAATCCTTTGAATTCAACAAGTTTGCGCATTAAGCTTACTCCCGCTCGCTTGAAATGGCCTTGCATTGCCTTCGATGTGCGCTTCTCTGAGCGCTCACCATATCCGAGTTGAATGGCTGTATAGCCATCCTTCTCGAGGGTACGAACTTGCGTTACTACGCAAGGACCAACTTCTAGAATTGTACATGGAATATTCTTTCCAGAGGCACTGTAGATGCTGGTCATACCTAACTTCTTCCCTATTAGTCCGGGCATGGTTTTAGTGTATTAATTACAATAAATGATATCGCTCTGTCAGACCTTAATCTCGACTTCGACTCCACTGGGCAATTCCAGTCTCATCAAAGCGTCAACGGTCTTCGAGGACGAACTATATATATCAATCAATCGCTTGTAAGCGTTTAATTCGAATTGTTCACGCGAGGTTTTATTCACGTGAGGTGAACGCAAAACTGTGTAAATACGCTGATGAGTTGGCAACGGAACCGGTCCGCTAATTACTGCACCCGTCGTCTTTACGGTCTTTACAATCTTCTCAGCTGACTTATCGACCAAGTTGTGATCGTAAGACTTGAGTTTGATTCTGATTTTCTGAGTCATCTGTATCAATTTATGCTTCAGCCTTGGGCTTCTGCGATCACTTTTTCTTGGACATGATTCGGAGCACTCGCGTAGTGGCTAAATGACATGGATGAAGTCGCACGACCTGAAGTCAGCGTTCGCAAGTCAGTCACATAACCAAACATTTCTGACAATGGGACCTTCGCGTTAACAATGGTCTTTCCAGCGCGCTCTCCAGTACCTTCAATTAACGCTCGACGCTTATTCAGGTCACCAATAACATCGCCCATATTGGCATCGGGGGTCACAACCTCCAATTGCATCATAGGTTCTAAAATCTTTGGTTGACATCCACGAACAGCTGAACGATAAGCCATTTTAGCTGCAAGTTCAAATGACAACTGATCGGAGTCAACAGGATGGAACGATCCATCCAGCAACTCAACACTCATGCTGTCCATCTGGTAACCTGCAAGCACACCGTTCTTCATCGCTTCTTTGAAACCCTTCTGAACAGATGGAACAAATTCTTTTGGAACGTTGCCCCCTTTGACAGAATTTTTGAAAACCAATCCTTCTAATTCAGGAGTTGGAGACGGTCCAAGCTTGATGACGATGTCAGCAAACTTACCACGACCACCTGTCTGCTTCTTGTATACCTCACGGTGGTTTGCTTCTCCAAAGATCGCTTCCTTGTAATTAACCTGAGGTGCGCCTTGATTGCACTCGACCTTAAACTCACGACGCAAACGGTCTACAAGAACTTCCAAGTGCAATTCGCCCATTCCCGAAATCACTGTTTGACCTGTCTCCTCATCCGTACGGACTTGGAAAGTTGGATCCTCCTCCGAGAGCTTCGCTAGACCATTGGACAATTTGTCCAAATCAGCCTGTGACTTCGGCTCCACAGCGATACCAATTACAGGATCTGGGAAAGACATGCTTTCTAGTACCATTGGATAACCTTCAGCACAGAGCGTATCGCCCGTGCGGATATCCTTAAAACCAACAACAGCTCCAATGTCCCCTGCCTCAAGCTCATCGATTGGATTCTGCTTGTTCGAGTGCATTTGGAAAATACGTGAAATACGTTCCTTTTTTCCAGATCGTGTATTCGTCACGTACGATCCTGCAGGAAGAGTTCCTGAGTAAGCTCGGACGAAGCACAAACGACCAACAAAAGGATCCGTTGCAATTTTGAATGCCAAACCAGCAAACGGCTCATCTGGATCAGGATTTCGATGAATCTCTACAGTTTCATCGTCCACTGAAGTCCCTGTAATTGCCTCAACATCATACGGGGAAGGCAAGTAAAGCATGACCGCATCGAGCATGGTCTGAACTCCTTTGTTCTTAAATGCTGAACCACACAACAACGGAGTGATCTTCATTCCAATGGTCGCCTTGCGAATCGCATCGATAATCTCATCCTCTGTCAAACTGTCTGGATCCTCGAAGTACTTCTCCATCAAGGTATCGTTCTGCTCAGCAGCTGCCTCAATAAGTAAACCTCGATATTCTGCAACAACCTCCACCAAA
>DDEH01000087.1 GCA_002336085.1 Flavobacteriales bacterium UBA1959
TGGAGTGGGAAATTTTCTCGTTTCAAGTCTACTAGCCTCCTGTGAATCGCACTTCCTAATTGCCAGCGCAAGTGGCTTCCAGAATGATTCCATACACTTGAGCCCGAACACGTCACTTCAAGATGTTCGAATCCTACTCAGTCCCATCCTTGTCACTCTCGACGAAGCTACTATTTCCGAAGATGCCGCATTGTCCATTGGAGCCCTAAATTCATTGCAAGGAGGAGGGCTGTACCGAGGCATCAAAAGTGCCATTCTGCAGCCTGCAAAAAGCCTTGGACTGGGAGGCGAAACACAGGCCCGAAACATCTTCATTGGAATTCCGAGCGCAAACATTTGGGAAAGCGATGCAGCCGGGCTGCAGCTTGGGATTGGTGTTCGAGGCCTCAGTCCCAACCGGTCTGCGCACATCAGTATCCGGCAAGGGAATCATCCCATAGCAGCAGATCCTCTTGGTTATCCAGAGGCCTACTACACGCCACCGCTAAACATGGTCGAAGATATCCGACTCACCACAGGAGCTTCAGCGCTGCAGTATGGTTCCCAACTTGGAGGCATGATTAATTTCAATTTAAGAAGTGGCGAATGGAACGCAACGCCCAAAGTACGAGGAATCATCACATCCATATTTTATGCTCCACAAGATGGAATGGTGAACAGCAATCAAAATTATTTTTTTGAAGCCTCTGGTGGTGGTAATACCGCAAATTGGTTGGCCTCGGCAGATCACAAATCAGGAGAGAGCTGGCGCGCAAACACCCATTTTGAGAGCACCGTTGTTACGTTGAATGGGAAGCAAAAGTGGCTCGACGAAAAAGGAGGCAAGTGGAGATTCGAAGAACGGTTTACTGCCATGAGAAGAACCGAACAGCAACCTGGAGGTCTGACCGATCAGCAACAGGCGAGTCAGCCCCGCTCGAGCTTTAGAGACCGAAATTGGTTTGATGTTGCGTGGAACATCGCCAGCATGGACGTTTCGTATTTGCCCACAAAAAGCGGCATTGAGCTCAATATTTCTAGCTATGCTTTGAGCGCCTCGCGTCGGTCTCTTGGGTTTTTGGGCACACCAAACCGCATCGACTATGGGCTCGAGCGTGATTTGATTTGGGGGGACTTCACCTCTTTGGGCTTTGACGCACGGGGCACAAAACGTTGGGTAGTTCCAGAAAAAGACCGCATTCATGCCTTGGTTTTTGGAATTCAAGGCTACCGGGGAAGAAACCGTGCTCGACAAGGAATGGGGTCAACCGGAGACGACCCTGACTTCAAATTTTTACTCACACCCGGAGTCGATGACGGCTCTGACTATGAGTTGCCAAACGACCAACGCTCCGTATTTGCACAAGGCATTATAGCGCTCAGTCCCGAGCTCTCAATAACACCCGGTTTGCGATTTGAAAACATCTTGACACAGGCGAATGGCACGTATTACTTTGCCATTCAAGATGGCGCTGGAAACGTAATTGAAGACACCATTTTCTCGAGTGCAAAGCGCAACATCCGTAGCTTTCTTTTGCCTGGCCTAGGGTTTTCATTCAAGCACAATGATTTTGAACTATACGGCAACGCCGTGAGCAATTATCGCGCAGTCAATTACAGCGATATTCAAATCAATAATCTGGGCGTGCAAATCGATCCTTCCTTGACAGATGAACGAGGAGCCAATTTTGATTTTGGTTACCGTGTAAAAACGCCTCGTTCCTTTTTCGACTTTAGCATTTTCTCTCTCCTCTATACAAATAAAATAGGGCTTCTTGCCACTACAATTCCCGATCCAAACATCATAGAAAAGCCGGTTTTACTGAGAACGAATATCGCGGATGCGATCACCTATGGCTTTGAAGCCGCTGGCCAGCGACTCATCCAAAAATCCGAACGTTATTCTACTGTCGTAACGGGATCTTTCTCCTGGTTATACGGCGAGTATCGAAAAGGTCCAAACGACGCAGTCACAGGGAATCGAGTTGAATTCATGCCCAAAATCATTTGCCGTGGAAGCCTTTTGCACCGGCGCGAACCCTGGAAGTTCCAGATTTTTGGTCAATACACCGGCGAACAATTCACTGAGGCTACCAACTCTAAATATACCTCCTCAGCCCTGCACGGTCTCATTCCTGCATTTGCCATTTGTGACTTATCAATCGGTCGAGAAATCAGGGAAAACTGGACCTTTGGGATTAAGGTAAATAATGTGACCAACAACAATTATTTCACCCGGCGCGCCCTTGCATATCCAGGACCAGGCATTTTACCTGCGGATGGCATCAATGCCCGTGTCACATTAATTTATCAATCGAATTGATTGTGGAAGAGTCAATTGTATTCTTCGACGGACCCTGCACATTGTGCCAAAAAAGCGTGCAATGGTTGGCGCGACATGAGAAATCTCAGTCGCTTAAGTTTGCCCCTCTCGGTGGGGTCACCGCCAAAAAATTCCTCAACCAAGCGCTGAGAACTCCACCATATGAGGGCGTTGTTTTTTATCACAATCAAACATCGTACACTGGCAGCAAAGCAATTGTGGCCCTTGCCGAATTTCTAAATCCACCGTGGTCATTTTTGATGCGTCAATGTCCACATTGGGGTTATCAAATGGTCGCGAAAAACAGAACACGCATCTTCTCCCAAAACATCGCTTGCGAATGGCGACCCGATCTTAAGAACCGCATCTTAGATTGAATCTTCTTTGAAGCTTGGGCTATTTTACGAACGACAGGCTCTGTTGGTCTCCATTGTGTAATGGCTGTATTTAATTTTGCACCTTTGGTCTTCTCATGATTCACTACAATCCCAAAAGCTGGTTCAGC
>DDEH01000031.1 GCA_002336085.1 Flavobacteriales bacterium UBA1959
GCAGAGCGTACCCGACGTGCTCAAATCATTGAAGCAGAGGGTACCAAGCGAGCTGCAATTCTCGAAGCAGAGGGACAGAAAGGAGCAGACATCAACGAAGCAGAGGGTCAAAAGCAAGCCTTGATTTTACGTGCGGAGGGAGAAGCCAACGCACGACTCAAGGTAGCAGAGGCCGAAGCGATGGCGATTCAACTCATTACTTCAGCGGTAGAGGGCAGCAAAGCCGACCCGGCTCAGTACCTCATAGCGATGAAGTACATTCAAACTTTAGAAGAGATATTGAGGGACGGCGGCGCTGGAAGCAAAACAGTTTTCATGCCATTTGAAGCCAGCGGATTGATGAGTAGCGTTGGTGGAATGAAGGAACTTCTTTCTGCGGCAAAAGACTGACTGTACGCACCCAAACCTTTTGCTCGTACAAACCCACTTCCCCCGGCGGCTTACACGTAGCCGATATGACCAGTACTTGGCTTCTGGCTGGTTTAGAGGGTCCGTTATGCTTTACAAAATGGATCTGCTTTGCATTGATGCAAATGTTTTTTCGGTAGTAAATATTCGCCTTGACTTGGCCAAGCATGCATTAAAGAAGCGTCATCGAAAAATCAAACGCAAAGTCGAGCAACGATTCAACATCACCTGCGGACCTGCGAAGATTACAGCCGAAAAACAGTTGCTTTATGAACAGCATAAATCGCGTTTCAAGGGATTCATTCATCAGACCCTTGACGAATATCTGTATGCAGGTTTTCACTCCACTGTTTTTGAAACCATGGAAGTGTGTATTTATGATGAAGACCGACTGATTGCTACCTCCTTTTTTGATTTGGGTGACCGAAGCATGGCTTCCCTCCTCGCGGTTTACGATTCCGAATACAATGCCTACAGCCTTGGGACATATACAATGCTCAAGGAGATTGAATTTGGTAAGCAAACGGGACGAAAACTTTATTACCCCGGGTATGTCCTCGATCTCCCTTCTCGCTTTGATTATAAGTTAGAACTCGGAGAAATGGAACACTACACACCAGGAAAACGATGGGGAAAGCTAGTCAACTTTAATCCGGAGGAAACCTTTGCTCATAAGTTGCGCCATCAGATGATGGAACTTCAAGGCAACCTGGAAAAAGAGCGTGTTATTTTCAAAAACTGGTTTTATCCTTTCTTCAGCATGGGGTACATGCCACTCTGGAAAGATCGCTTTCTGCACATGCCCTGGGTTTTGGAACTTGGGCATGATTTGGACGGAACCTTCATGGCAGGATTTTGCCCGGAGAAAAAGTCATTTATGCTTTGCCATGTTCATCCATGCCCTGATGAACAGCACTTCATCAACATGGAACATGCAAATGAATTCGGCGATAAATCTATTTATCTGAGCCACCTCATGGAATATGGTGACCGGACATTTTTCAACTCTCTTAAAGAGCTCCTTTTCGCTATCGAAATGTGGCAGCTCCGTATCGATAAACTTCCTCCCACATGCGACTAGCAACATGGAATGTCAACGGAATTCGGGCCATTGTGAAAAAGAATTTCACGGCCTCCCTCCAAGAATTAGCGGCAGATGTTATAGGCATACAAGAAACTAAGGCTCAAGACGACCAAGTGCGCGAAGCACTTTTTGGTCTCGATGGTTTGGAGGATTATCAATTGTTTTCAAGTTCAGCGGTCAAAAAGGGATATTCTGGCACTGCGATTCTTACGCGTATAAATCCCATCCGAACTTCGTCTGGAATTGGCATCAAAGAATTGGACACAGAAGGAAGGGTTTTGCACGCCGAATTTGACGCATTTCACTTTGTAACTGTCTACACACCAAATTCTTCATCAGGTTTGAAAAGATTGCCCTTTCGAAAGGAATGGGATGAAGCTTTCAAAGCGTTTATCAAAAAGCTTGATGATGACAAACCGGTGATTTGTTGTGGTGATTTGAATGTGGCACACAAACCGATAGATTTGGCTCGGCCTGCCGCGAATTACAACAAAACTCCTGGCTATACACAGGACGAAATTGATGGACTGAGTCACCTACTCACAGATTTGCACTTGGTTGATACATGGCGTCAAAATCACCCCGAGGAAACGGCATATTCTTGGTGGAGCTACCGCGGTGGTGCACGAGAGAAGAATGTTGGCTGGCGACTGGATTACTTACTGACTAGTGAGCGACTCATGGAGCACGTAACTGGCACAGAAATCCATCGTTTTATTGAAGGGTCGGACCATTGTCCTGTAACACTAGATATTCAGCTATAACGTCCGTATCATCGTCGGCAACAAGGTCGTCTTTTGAGGAGTTCAATGCGATTTATTTGCTCAGTAATAAACAAATAACTGAGTACATGAGGAACTTGATATTATGGACGTTAGTCCACGTCTTTTCAGCTGGATCGTCTTTTGGTCAAACGAGTTGTGATGCTGATCTCAACGGTGACTTCGTTGTCAATTTGCATGATTTGCTGTCCATACTAACACATTTTGGAGATAGCTGTCAAATACTGGAGCCCTCATACACCACAATCATAGTCTCAGAAATCCACTACAATCCTCATTCATCTCAAGGCAATGACAGTAATTGGGAGTTCCTTGAACTTTTCAATCCCAATGATTTCGCAGTGCCCTTAGCGGGCTGGCAATTGGACAACGCAATCGAACATTCATTCGAAGAATCTGACCTTATAGGTGTTCATGGTTTTCTTGTCATTGCTCGAAACAGAGACACGTTGGCAGATTTCGTGCCAAGCGAAACACCAATCATTCAATGGGGCAACAATGAAGGCTTGAACAATTCAGGTGAGACCGTGACATTGTTAGATCCTCAAAATGACGTTGTGGCAACTGTTTCTTATGAAGACAATGACGGGTGGGTAACCGCTCCGGATGGCCAGGGACCATCTTTGGAGTTGATGGACATAAATTTACCAAACGCTGAGGTTGCTTCTTGGGCAGCTTCTTTCAGTTTTGGAGGAACGCCCGGTTCATCCAATTCAATGTGGGGACTTTCAGAGAATGAGTGATTCATCTTGCAGGGGCAACCTCCAATTGCAAGAATCTACCATTTACTTTCACTTCGAGCGATGGACCTGAGTGCAACACTACGTCTGTCCCTGATGGGCTAGATGAAACAGAAAGGTCCCTTCCTCTAAAATGGATATTGTAGTCCAGTGCTTCCCATTCGTCAGGCATTGCAGCATCAAAATGTGGAACGCCATCGACCACACGAAAGCCTCCAAACCCTTCGACAACGGAAAGCCATGTTCCGGCCATTGAAGTAATGTGCAAACCTTCGCGCACTTCCGCGTTATAATCATCCAAATCCAAGCGGGCTGTCCTCAAGTAATGCTGGAAGGCCTCCTCTTTGCGATTTAAACGAGCTGCAATAACAGCATGCACGCAAGGTGACAAGCTCGACTCATGCAAGGTTTTGGGCTCATAGAAATCATAATTCGAAACAATCTCTGATTTACTAAAGTCATCCCAGAAAAAATAAATACCCTGAAGTACATCTGCTTGCTTGATATAAATCGAGCGAAGTATCCGATCCCAACTCCAATGCTGGTTGATGGGTCGATCACCAGGGCTCAAGTCTGATGCGGCTTTTTGTTCCTTGTCCATGAACCCATCTTGCTGCAAAAAGACATCTGTCTCATCCAACTTGGAATAGTACATCTGGTCTTGGATCGTCTGCCACTGCGTATGACTCGCTTCAAAACAAAATGAGAGTCTCTTCTCCAGAGACTTCCATTCTGCAGGATTATTTCTCTGCAACTCCAGAGCAACTTCAGCCGTGTACCTTAGGCACCAGGATGCCAAGTAGTTGGTGTACCAATTGTTATTGACGTTGTTTTCATATTCATTGGGGCCAGTGACCCCCAGAATGACAAAGGCTTGCTTTGACTCTGACCACTGCACTCGCTGCTCCCAGAATCGCGCAATGGCCAACAAAACTTCGAATCCATAATCAAGCAAATATGCTCTGTCCCCCGTGTAATTGACATAGTTCCAAATGGCATATGCTATAGCTCCGTTGCGATGGATTTCTTCAAATGTAATTTCCCATTCGTTGTGGCATTCTTCGCCGTTCATTGTCACCATAGGATACAACGCCGCTCCGCTGTGAAAGCCAAGTTTTTCGGCATTTTCAATGGCCTTTTGGAGATGGCTGTGACGATACAATAGCAATTGCCTCGATACCTTGGACTCATGGCCAGCCAGAAAAAAAGGCAAGCAGTAGGCCTCTGTATCCCAATAGCTGGCTCCACCGTATTTCTCACCCGTGAATCCTTTTGGTCCGATGTTCAGTCGTGCGTCATCACCGCGGTAGGTTTGATTCAAATGAAAAACATTGAATCGAATGCCTTGCTGAGATGCAATGTCTCCCTTGATCTTGATATCTCCTCTTTCCCATATTTCCTTCCAAGCGTCGATATGGTCTTTTCTCAATGCGGCATATCCCGACTGAAGGGCCAGATGCGCTGAGCTTTTAGCACTGGAGACAACAAGACTGGATTTTTCTTGAAGAGAAGTTGTGATGCCCACGAATTTCTCAACAAGCAAAGACTCATTTTGATTCAATAAACAAGAATAGCTACAGCTCGATTTCGTGTCAGTTTCTGATGCCGTATGTGAATGAATCGCATTCTCTACCCCTTGCCTTAGGACAAGCACTTGATTTGTCATTGCAAATGCCGCGTGAAAACCAGATTTTTCTGTTTCAGTTTGAATACAACCTGTTCCATCCTTGTCAGCTTTGACAGAATGAATTTTCCAAAACGCATCATCCCAATTGCTATCTTCATTCGCAACTCCAGCATCTAAAAAAGGTGAAACATCAACGCGAACATCCGCAGAATAAGAAATGATGCGGTAGCGCATAGCGGCCATACCGGGACGATCCATGGAACAAAAGCGCTCAGATTGCACGCCCAGTTCGACTCCGTTATTTAATTTGACTCGAAACGAACGATTAAGAACACCCTCGCGCATATCCATGGTCCACTGGAATTCACTCACGTTCAAAGCCGTGTTAAGATCCAGCTCCTCTCCATTAGCGCTGATCGAAATCCCAATCCAATTGGTCGCATTTAGAACTTTGGCAAAGTATTCGGGGTAGCCATTTTTCCACCAACCAACCTTTGTTTTATCAGGATAGTAAATGCCAGCTAGGTAAGAACCCTGCAGCGATTCGCCAGAATATCCTTCTTCAAAATTTGCGCGTTGACCAAACCGACCATTACCGATCGACAATATGGATTCAAATGCTTGCAGATCTTTCGGCTTCCAGCCCTCTAGTCCAATGCTCCATTCGTCCAATATCCCTGAGGCCAGCATTAGTGTGCACTAAGGTTTTCCTGAATATAATTGAAACCAATGCCTTTTAAATCGTTCAAATGCAGGTGAGCATTTTTCAGCCCTTCACCCACTCCTACAACGTGAAATCCACCAGAGAGAGCAGCTTCAATGCCTGCTTGAGCATCTTCGATGACGATGCATTGGCTTGGAATCACCCCCATCAGTTGAGCAGCTTTTTGAAAAACTTCAGGATCAGGTTTGGAAAGTGTGATGTTGTTGCCATCGACAATAGTGCTGAATCGAGACATCAGCTCAAGTTTCGTCAAAATCATTCGCGCATTCTTTGAAGACGAGCCCAGTCCAATTTGAAGGCCTGACTCAGCAAGTTCGTCCATCAATGAAACAATGCCATCCATGGTGTCTTCTGGCGATGTTTTTTCCGATAACGAGAGATATATAGCATTCTTCTTCTCCATCAACTGAAGCTTTGTTGCTGAATCTAGGACCAAATTTCCTTTTTTAAGGATGTACTCAAGGCTGTCTACACGAGACACTCCCTTCAGACGATCATTGTCCTCCTTTGTAAATGGAATGCCCAATTCGTTCGCAAGCGATTGCCATGCAGCAAAGTGGTGGCGTGCTGTGTCAACTATCACGCCATCCAAATCAAAAATGCAGGCTTTCACTTCAATCATTTCACACTGAATTTAATATATACTTCAGATGATACTTAGATAAACCATCAATGGGTCGCTTGATAATTTGTCCGAGTTGAATTCCCTCACGGGCACACACATGGCGCAAAATATCTTGGAAATGATACGCCACAGAGCCTACGAAATGGACAGGATAATCCTTGTAGCCATCATAACATTTAATATGTACATCTACAAAAGCCTGAAACCCTTCTTCCAATAACGAGATGATTTGAGGAATCTCTTGGTGCTTTCCTATGAAAGTCATGAAGGACGCAAGAAATACATTTGCATTAGGCTCTTGGTAAACACGGTTTACGATCTCATCCTTTTCAAAACCAAAAGTATCTCGGAAATCTTTGTCCACGATAGGATCAAGCTTATGATAAAGATGCAATGCCAGCAATCGCTTTCCGAACCATGAACCACTCGCCTCATCGCCTAAAATGTATGCAAGCGCAGGCACTTCTTCTCGGGTAGAATGTCCATCGAAAAAACAAGAATTTGAACCTGTTCC
>DDEH01000124.1 GCA_002336085.1 Flavobacteriales bacterium UBA1959
ACATCCTGAATCGTATTGTTCAGCATATGCCCCATATGCAGAACACCGGTAACATTGGGAGGTGGGATCACGACCGTATAGGGCTCCCTGTCATCCGGCTTGGATTCGAAGAAACCATTTTCCAGCCAGAATTCGTACCATTTCGATTCCGAAGCATTGGGGTTATACTGAGCGGGCAATTCCATGACTATTCTTTCAGAGGTTTGTCTTAATGCAAAAATGGCACAAAAAAGAAGTCGCTCCTCAACGTGGAGGAGCGACTTCTCAAATGGCGTTTTCGCCTTATTTTTCTGTGCGCTTTACTCCTTGTTCAATGGAGCACCGGCAGCAGCAGGCTTCATAGGAGCACCTCCAGACTTATTGATATCTGAAGCTTCGACCTTTCCTTTGATTCGAATCACCTTAGTAGGATCATTCGTTGCATTGGAAGTGATGGTCACGCTCTTATTAATTGGGCCAATTCGCTTTGTGTCATAGCGCACGCTAATCGCAGACGTTGCACCGGGCATAATTGGTGTTTTTTCACACTTAGGAACCGTGCATCCGCACGACCCTTTGCAACGTGACATGATTAACGGCTCCGTGCCATCATTCGTCACTATGAACTCACATCCTCCATCGGTACCTTGAGAAATAATTCCATAATCGTGCACATCCTTGTCCAAGGATATTGAGGGTCCCTGAGCAATAGCTACGGTAAACGATCCAGCGATCAAAAGGCAAGCAGTCAAAAATTGTTTCATGGCAATTATTCGTTATTCGAGATATAAAGATAGTGAGATTCATGGAAATGGAAACGTACTCTTTGAATTTTGAGCCATTTTCTCATTTCTCATTGATATCTACCAACTATTAAGCCAAAAAAGGGACGCACCTGAGCGCGTCCCTTCTTTCTAAATCACAGTGGCCATTCTTATTCGCAAGAAGTACCAAATACCGACAGGAATTGCAACAAGTCAGGAGTTCCAACAGAACCGTCATTGTTCAAATCTCCAGGGCAATTTCCTCCACTAGCAAATTCGCACGAACCATCGTCTGAATTGGCTGCAGCATTATAATTTTCGGCGTCTGCGTATGTACATCCTTCTGAAATTGCATTCATGCAATAGCCGTCAGTTGTAACATTAAATGGATTGTACTCTGCATAGGCAGGATCTGCGCAACCTGCGCACTGGTCGCAGCTGTTGAAGCAAGCGCCTGAAGTCACAACATTGCCTGAGACCTCAATCACTCGGTTGCCTTCATTACCGCAGTCACCTACGGTTTCATCTGCATCCCACTCATCACCATTGATGAATTTGTACTCATATGATCCCGCTTGAAGCTGCAGCACAACCTCATGCACTCCATAGCCAACCAAGGCTACTTCGATGGACGAAGGATCCCATCCTTGGAAGCTTCCCGCAAGATGCACACCGGCATCAGCGACCATCTCATTGGACATATTCACACGGAATGAAACCAAGTAAGAACAACTTCCGTCATCCACATTGGCTCCTTCCTCATAGTTCTGTGCGGCAGAATCAGTGCAACCGTTGTAGTTGCAATCGCCCGCATCTGTTGCGCTTTCATTGAAGTTATCGGCTGTATTATCCTGACACCCCACAACTTCTTGGCAATCCAAAACTGTATCGCCGTCAGTGTCTGTGTAATCGCAGGCCACACTCAAGTCACAGAAATCTGTAAAGCCGCAGGCCATTGGATCTCCGCAACCCAAATTGAACGCAGACATGGGGGCAGTCCACAAGTAGCTTGCACCAATCACAGGCACAGCAGATTGGTAAACCCCATTTGATTCGCTCAGAATAACCGTCGCACCTGAAAGAGGATCGACAAATCGGATGAGATCATCACAGAAAGAAATGGAGGCCGCTCCGGCCAAACCTACTAAATCTGCAAGCAAACCGCCGGTTTGATCGCTGATATTGCTAAAGTGCATAGGGCCGTCCGTACCGTCTCCCAAAAAGACACCGTTCAATGCTACGTTAGGGTTCACTCCACCGCTTGCCTCACAATCCGCTGCAAAGGCTTCGTTTTCCGTTCCCGTCAACGTTACACCGACTAACCACAAAGACTCAGCACCTGTAATGATCGTCGTGGACTCATTGAAGTCGCAACTTCCGTCATCATCTGTGGCCGCTCCGTTGTAATTACAAGCAATCGCGCTAGTGCAACCGTAAACCACAAGGGAATTGCCTTCACAGTCAAACCCTTCTTCAGCATACACACAGCTACCGTCATTGGTTGTTGCCAATGCATTGTAGTTACATGCAGTCTCATCGTCGCAACCAGGACCAAGATCAACGACCTGCATGCTTACTGCAAGACGAGGTGCCGTGTAATCCTGGATGATATCAATCCATGGCAATGCCTCTTCAGGTCCCATTGTTGGGTTCAATGTCAACTGAGTAGCTGCAATGCTCGTCCCATTCATGTCATCCACCATTTGCGTGGTTGCCACATCCCACCACTGCCAAGGAGCAGCATCAAAAACCTCTGTAGGAACACCATCTACGTAGTTGTTCATCACTGGGTACAAGCCATCCCAACCATTGTTTCCAAGCGCAGCAGCTGGGTCTACAAGACCGATATCTGCAAAAGATGCATTGTTATTGGTTGCATAGCCATTGATCTCACTGTGCACATCATAAGCACCTGAAACTTCTACCACGGGTTCGTTGGTTGTTGGAACAATCAATACACCTGTTGTATATGGCGCAAATGGATCGTGAGGAGCGTGGAAACTGACCATAGGAACATCACCTTCGTCCAGCCAATTCAAATCACCCAATGCACCTCCGAGGTTCATTTGGAAATTGAAGTCTGACGAATAGCCTACATGGTTGGCCATACACATTTGAAATCCTCCAGACGCAGCTGGAGCATATGTATCTGTTGTAGCGTTTGGATCTCCGTGAATACTTTCAATCACAACTGGGATGTAAGAACCGTCTCCTGGATTGTACCAGAATTTGGCAATTGGACTTCCCGCATCATCTAAAATAATATCGTTATAATCGGAAATAGTCGCAGAGGCTAGGGTGATATATCCT
The DNA here is from genome assembly GCA_002336085.1 of Flavobacteriales bacterium UBA1959. Lineage (GTDB taxonomy): Bacteria > Bacteroidota > Bacteroidia > Flavobacteriales_D > Sanyastnellaceae > UA16. The sequence continues at coordinate 3,054 of DDEH01000124.1, forward strand.
CCAGTTCCTTCACCAAACATTGCAACTTTATCTCCGCTGACTCCCCAAGGGTTTCCATTTTCAGCAATGGACTTGCGGAAGTAACGAACCGCTGTGCGGCTATCCTGCACTCCGCGATAAGCCGCTTGAATCAATTGAGTTGTCCGCTCCGTCTGGGTACCTGCGAGTGGGTTCCAGCCCAACCGGTAATCTACAGAGGCTACTACATATCCCATTCGAGCGAATCGCGTGCACATTTCTACGACACTGCTATCCGTCCGCGTTCCCAAGGCACTTCCATTCACATACTGGGGCAAGAAATTACCCGTGTGGAAATAGAGAATCACAGGACGATCTGTTTCAGAGTCGTTCGCAGGTTGGTAAACGTCCATCAAAAGATCTTCTGCCATTGGCGGGAAACCTTGAAGTGCAGGTATTACCGTAATGTTTTCTCCATAAACAATGCCTGCATCAACAGTCACGTCTTCAAATATCTCATCGATGTATCGAACACCGCCATCAATGGTACTTTCCGTGACCAATTCCAAGGCGAGTCCCATTCGAGGAGTGTTGTAATCGATCATCTGTTCAATCCAGCCCATCGCTTCGTCCTCTCCCATCGTTGGATTCAGAGTCAGCTGTGTCGCCAAGATATTGGTACCATTGGCTGCATCATATGCTGCTACAGGAGCCTGATCCCACCACTGCCAAGGCGAGCTATCAAATGGTTCTGTTGGCATTCCGTCTACATAGCTATTTAAAACTGGGAACAAACCATCGAATCCGAGGTTGGCAGGTGAACCTGCATCATCCAAACCTGCGTCTGCGAAAATGGCATTGTTATTCTCAGCGTATCCATTGATTTCCTCATGGATGTCCATGGCACCAGAAACTTCTACGACCGGCTCGTTGGTTGTTGGAACCACCAAAACTGATGTTTCATAGGGAGCGAAGGGATCGTGTGGGCACTGGAAGCTAACCATTGGCACATCGCCTTGGTCGAGCCAGTTCAAATCGCCCAATGCACCTCCAGCGTTCATTTGGAAGCTGAAATCTGAACTGTAGCCGACGTGGTTTGCAGCGCAAAGCTGAAATCCTCCAGACGAAGCTGGCGCGTACGTGTCGGTTGTCGCATTTACATCACCATGAATGCTTTCAATCACCATGGGAATGTATGAACCGTCGCCTGGGTTGTACCAAAACTTGCTGATAGGGTTGCCCAAATCATCGACAATAATATCATTGTAATCCGAAATGGTTGCAGAGGCTAGGGTCACATAACCACCTGTTCCGTCGCCAATCATGCCAATTTTGTCCGGATTGATTCCATAAGGATTTCCCGATTCAGCATCTGACTTTCGGAAGAAACGAACCGCCGTGCGGCTGTCCTGAACTCCGCGGTAAGCCGCTTGAATTAGCTGGATGGTTCGTTCCTCTTGTGTTCCGGCGAGTGGATTCCAACCCAATCGGTAGTCAACAGAAGCTACTACGTAACCCATTTTCGCATAACGCGTACACATCTCAACGATGTAATTGTCCGTTTTGGTTCCCAGTGCGCCACCATTGACGTAAGGCGGGAGGAAGTTGCCTGTGTGAAATGCGAGCAAAAGAGGACGGTTCGTCTCCGTATCTCCTGTTGGCTCATAAAGATCCAATTTCAAGTCTTCCATCATTGGAGGGAAGCCTTGAAGTGCAGGTATTACCGTAATATTTTCTCCATACACAACGTCGGATGTTACCGAGACGTCGTCGAACACCTCGTCGAGGTAGCGGGTCTGTGCTTGCGTTTGCATCACAGCCAAGCACGCGATAAGCGCACTGAATAGAATTTTTTTCATCAGATTTAGTTCTCTGGTTTGGTCTTAGTTTCGCAGGAAAGGTAGTGAAAAAAAAGTGAGCCCGTCCAATTGGGACGATATTTATATGCAAAATATAGAGTTTAGACGCCTATAAAATGCCGTTCAAGCGACAATTAGGAGAGACTCAGTTCTTTTTATGATTGAACTCATACAGGAGGCTCGCGTAGAGCATTCGACCGACAAATGGACCGCCATACGCCTCGATGTGCAAGTTCTGAAGGAGGTTTGAACCGCCAAGTTTGACTGTAGTGTTTATCTTCTTAAAGTTGGCATTGACCTGTGCATCCAACAAATCGTAGGTTGGCACTGTTCCCGTGAATTGAGGAGAACCTTCAAAGACAAAACCCTGAACCCATTTGTAATTCAAGCCAAATCCCCAAGTTGATTTGCCCTTCAACTTAAAATCCCTGGCGGTCACGCTCAGGTTGTATTTGTGCTTCGGGGTATTAAAGGCTGGAATAATGGGGTCATCCTCATTGGTTTTGACCAATTCGTTCCAACTGTAATTCCCCGCGACCATCAATTGGTTGTTGACATAGTAATTCAAGCCAATGGCTGCGCCTTGGGTCTGGACTTCGCTGATAGAATTGGCCGCATAGCGATAAACATCAACCGCTCGAGGTGACTGCTCATTGCCAATAAATAAAGCGTCTAGCCCAATATTGTATCCAATAAAATCTTCATACACGCTAAAATAATAGCCCGCATCAACATAGACTTTCTCTCCCAGAGTCGTTCGGTACCCTACTTCAAATGTCTTCACCCGTTCTGGACGAATAGGATCAATATCGAAGTAAACCAAGGTGTCTCGGTTCAAGCTGTATTGCCCAGCGGCCGCATTGGCACTATTCCGAAAATCGATGAAGCTATCAATCGTGATTAAACTGTCTGCGCCGTCGAGGTTACCAACCAAAGTCGCGGGTCCTACATCCAGCCACAAATATTGGTCGGCCAAAGTTGGATTTCGGAGGGCAGAACTGAAGCTCATGCGCAGGTAATCCTGTTCTCGAGGGGAAAACACAAACGAAGCCGCGGGTGAATACACCCAATCAAAATTCTGATTCTTGTCTGCTCGAATGGTGGCGGTTCCGATGAGGCGATCTTCCAAAAAACGACGCTTGATACCGGTGTAGAATCCAACTTCTTGATTCACAATTCGCTCGCTCGTAGTATCGCTAAAGATGGTGCCATCGCTCCAGGGAGTGTAGCGCCTAAAGTTTCCTCCTACCCTTATTTCTTCGAGTCCTTGCGGATTGAATATGTACTCTCCATGAACGTGCGACAAACTCGACTGGTCGAAGAAACGAGTCCCACCTTCCCCTTCGTTATTCTTCGCAGACACTAGCGCGTTGAATGCAGCATCAAACGCGGGAGTTCCTGGCTCCAAATGTCCGATTGGATTTTGAGCGACGTCGTTCAAACCCGCATAACCGGCATTGGTCAATTCTTCCACTTGCTGATGCCAATCAAACAAATTTTGTCCATTCACATCGTACCACTGTGCGATGCTATCAGCATCTATGGTATAGGTTGGAATTCCATCAACCCATTCCAAAACACCCTCTGGCCAAGTCTCTGAGATTCCCGGAGCGATGCTGTCCACCCAATACCGATAATACACCTTGGAGTATTGGTAGTCTGATCGGGTCTCCTCCTGAAGTTTCAAGGCCGTTGCGTAAGGGTCATAAGAGTTTCCCGCATCCTCGCTCGTTCGGTATGCCCGAACAAACCATTTGCCAGACTTGCGCAACTCCAGCTTATGCTGATAAAATTGGATGTCGCGAAGGCTGAAACGATTGTCTCCCTGATAAACCGTGGTGCCAAATCCTGAATTGAACCCATATATCAGTTCCGGGCTCTCGTAGGTCTTGTCTGGCTGCAGCCGCCAGTGAAGCGCAGTACTCACTTTTAGATTCTCCGTGTTGTAATCAACGAGGTCGATCTCCTTGTATCCTGTTCTGAAAAATGTACCAAGGCCGCGGGCATTGCTGCTGCCGTCGCCGGCATAATCGAAGACGGGCTTGTATTCGTCTCCGTAGATATTCACGGCATCAAACCGGCCCGCATTGTCCGTACCCACGATTGCACCGTCAACCGGATCGTAGTTATTCGCCTCCCAGTCGTAAGCAGTCATGCGATACGCATTGATCTTCACGCCCAAAACAGGGTTGCCCTCATCGTCAGTAGTGTAATCTGCATAACGAAAAGCCAGCTCATTCAATTCACGCTCGCCCACACGCAATGAAGCGGTAACGCCAGGAAATTGAAACGGCGATTTGGTTTCCATGGAGACCACACCGTTAAACGCACCCGGGCCGTAGAATGCAGAACTTGCACCTGCCACGATGTCTACATTTTTCACATCCAAATCTGATGCTCCTAGAAAGTTACCCAATGAGAAGTTGAGTCCGGGACTCTGGTTATCTATTCCATCAATGAGCTGAAGCGATCGGACAGGCGATGTAGAATTGAACCCACGGGTGTTGATGATTTTAAAGCCCAAACTAGCCGAAGTCACATCCACGCCTTTGAGGTTTCCGAGGCCCTCGTAAAACGAACCGCTCGGAGCCTCTTTGATGGCAATGACATCCATGGATTCGATCGTGAGTGGCGCCTGCTTTTGTTTTTGGCTGATTCGATCCCCCACGACTTCTGCCGCTTCAATGAGAACTTGGTCCGGTGATAATTTAATGGTGATGCGTTCATTGGCATCAAGCACCTTAATTTTCTTGACGCTGTAGCCAATAAAGCTGACTTGAAGATTAACCGGAAACTGGCTCACTGGCAACAAAAACTGACCATCGAAGTCTGTCGTCACCCCTTGTGTTGTGCCCTCAACAATCACATTGGCCGAAAAAATAGGATCTCCAAGGTCCCCGTCAATAACTCTCCCGCGGAGCATCTCTTGTGCTGAAAGCGCCTGAGAAAAGAAAACAAAAAGGGCAATCGAAGTGAATCTCAACATGGTCATACAATTTGAATCGTTCCTCAAGAAACGCAAAAAAAGCTGATTCACGGACCAACGCCATGCCTGAATTACAAACAAATCAAGCCGTCAGCCTTCTTACTAACTGGCAATGAGTTCAATCAGGATTTGATTGTCAACGTTTACCTCATCTCCCACCCGAAGCTTGCGGCGCTTTCGACTTTCTGGCTCGCCATTGACAGAGACGAGAGCATCATCCACCATCATTTTCGCTTCTCCACCCGTTGACGCATAGCCCGTAGCCTTGAGCAATTGCAGCAAATCGATGAACTCCGTTTTCAGCTCAAAACTTTCTTTGGTCATCTTCAATTGAATCGGGAAGGCTCTGCTTCAATCATCATGCTCATCACAGCCTCAAAAATATCCTCAGCATTGGGCTTGGCATAATAATCACCATCGGTTCCATAAGGTGGCAAATGCGGTTGAGCGGCCAAGGTTTTGGGTGCTACATCGAGATGCTTCCAAGCTCCTTGTCGGTTGAGAATATCCTCCATGAGGTAAGCGCTTGCGCCACCGGGAACGTCTTCATCCACCACCAAAAGCCGGTTGGTTTTTCCTACAGACGCAACACAAACGTTATGGTTATCGAATGGCAACAACGTTCGGGCATCGATCAATTCTACTTGTACTCCGTACTTTTCCAATTGAGTCGCAGCTACAGCCGCAATATTAAACGTAGCCCCATAAGAGACCAACGTGATATCCTCCCCAGCCTTGACCACTTCAGGGATTCCGAGCGGAGTTGTGAATTCTCCCAGATTGGAAGGTATCTTTTCTTTTGTCCGATATCCGTTGAGGCATTCAACGACTAGGGCGGGCTCCTGCGATTGCAAAAGGGTGTTGTACATGCCAGCTGCCTCCATCATGTTGCGAGGCACACACACATGCATTCCGCGCAGGGAATGAATAATAGCTCCCATTGGCGATCCGCTGTGCCAAATCCCTTCGAGTCGGTGGCCGCGGGTTCGGATGATCACGGGTGCTTTTTGACCGCCTGATGTACGGTAACGTACCGTTGCAGCATCGTCGCGCAAAATTTGCAGCGCATAATACAAATAGTCCAAATATTGGATCTCCGCAATGGGACGAAATCCTCGCAAAGCGAGTCCTATTCCTTGTCCTGCTATGGTGCACTCTCGAATTCCCGTGTCAGAAACCCGGTTTTTACCGAACTTTTCTTGCATGCCTTCCATGGACTGATTGACTCCCCCAATGCCTCCCGTATCCTCGCCAAAAGTGAGCAATTCTGGGTAACGATGGAAAAGCGCCTCAAAATTCTTTTGCAGGATTTGTCGGCCATCGACGTGCTCATCGTCCGCGCTAAAAACGGGAGGCACCACCGGAACTTCCAATGCCGAATCACTACCGTCGCTGTACAAATGCCGGCTAAAAAGCCTTTGATTTTGGCTCCCATACGAATCGGACCACTGCTTTAACGCATCCAAAGCCCTTGTGCGATGGACACCTGCACCTTGAAGGGTACGCCGCGCTGCAGCGTGAAGCTCCGCCTTCCCCGGAAATAGGCCATTGCGCAAGGCTTGAATCTCTTCCGATTCCGCGCCCGATACCTCTGAAATGAGACCAACTACCTCTTCGATTTCTTCATCGAAGGACGACCGAAATGCCGACCATGCCGCCTTTTGCTCGTTTCGAACTTCTTGCTTCGTTTCCTTGCGAATCGCATCCAATTCCTCCTGGGTAGACGCTCCTTCCAGCAAAACAAATTTTTCAAACTGTCGGATGCAATCAAATTCCTTGGCCCAAGCCATTCGTTCTTTCGATTTATACCGCTCGTGAGAGCCCGATGTACTGTGCCCCTGGGGCTGGGTTATCTCTTCAACATGAACCAAAACAGGCACGTGATCCTTTCTGCAACGCTGCGCTGCAGCTTCGTAGGTCTTGACCAGCGCTGGGTAATCCCAGCCTTTGACCCGGTAAATCACAATCCCATTTGTCCCTTCCTCTATTTGCATACCACTCAACGCGACAGAAATGGAAGATTTGGTGGTCTGGTATTTTTTTGGAACGCTGATTCCATAGCCATCGTCCCAAACATTCATCAGCATCGGAACTTGCAATACCCCCGCCGCGTTCATGGTCTCCCAAAACGGACCTTCTGAGGTACTTGCATCCCCAATAGTTCCAATGGCAATTTCATCGCCAGAAATAGTAAACCTTCCCTTCGATTTCGCCAAATCGGGCATGGCGCGATAAAGCTTGGATGCCTGAGCAAGCCCCAATAATCGTGGCATCTGACCTCCAGTTGGACTGATATCGGCAGAGCTATTGAATCCTTTGGTTTGATCCAACCAATCCCCTTTTTCATCCAAAATTCGAGTGGCAAAATGTCCGCCCATCTGGCGCCCACCGGAAATCGGTTCACGCTCGAGGTCTGTATCTGCATAAAGCGCCGCGAAATACTGCCTTGCCGAGAGTAGTCCTTGCGCCATCATCAACGTTTGATCACGGTAGTATCCCGATCGCCAATCACCGGGCTGTACAATCTTAGACAAAGCCAGCTGGGCCAATTCCTTGCCATCTCCGAAAATTCCAAATTTCGCCTTGCCGCCCAACACCTCTTTCCGGCCCAACAGCGACGCCTCTCGGCTCAGGCACATCAGACGATAATCATCCAACAAGGCTTTTCGGAAATCCTGAACGGATGCAAGAACATTGGCTGCATCTGAGGTGGCATCTATCGGATTCATGACGCGAAAATAGTGCAACTCAGACCAAGCGCAGAATTAGGTTTGAAATCGAGGCCTTGAAGGCCACATAACTGTTCACAACTGCAAAGCTCAACCTCACTGCATGAGAATTGCATAGGCTGCAGCAACAGTAGCACCCACGCGCACATTGTGTTCGACAAGTGCTCGATTGGCACGTAAACTTTTGCCCGCTGTTTGTTCATTTACGAAGCGAAGCAAAAACGGAGTCAAGTCCTTGCCTGTTACACCTTCCGCTGCAGCGGCTCGCAACCCGAGTTCTATGGCGGCCGTGATTTGTTGCGGATCAGCTGAAAACTCGGCAGGAATGGGGTTGGCAATCAAAAATCCACCCCTCAGACCCAAGGTCCATTTCGCGTGCATCGCAGCAGCCATCTCTTCTGCCGAATCCACACGGTGTGGAACTTTCAAACCACTGGTCGCAGTAAAAAATGCAGGAAACTCATCCGTACCGAATCCTGCAACTGTGACTCCTGCCGTTTCAAGGGCCTCCAGTGTTTTCGGTAAATCCAAAATGGACTTTGCCCCCGCACTAACTACTGCGACAGAGGACTGTGCCAACTCAGGAATATCCGCTGAGACATCCCACGTTTGATCTGCTCCACGATGCACTCCGCCAATACCTCCCGTTGCGAACACTCGAATGCCCGCGAGTTCACAACCAATCAGTGTACCACTGACCGTCGTTGCGCCGAGGGATTTACGGGCAAGTGCGAGAGGCAAATCCCTACGCGAGACTTTCAATACTTTCGGCTCGGTCGCCAACGCTAGAAGGTCTGATTCTGTGCAACCAACTTGTAATTTCCCATTTACTACTGCCACCGTTGCAGGAATAGCACCGCCCTCTCGGACAATGGATTCCAATCGATTGGCCGTTTCTAAATTTTGCGGATAAGGCATCCCATGGGCAACGATGGTAGACTCCAGCGCCACAATCGCACGTCGCGAGTTCAGCGCCTCCTGAATTTCAGGCAGAACTTTGACGAACTCGTTCATCTTACCAGACTGTTGCTTCATCCATGGATTTCCAGAGGGCATCTTTCAATTCAATCAAACCCTTTTGGGCCACACTGGAGAAAAACAGGGGATCTAGATCACGAATTTCATCGTGTATCGCCTCTTGCAGCTCCTCATCCAACATGTCACTTTTGGAGATCGCCAATAACCGATTTTTCTTCAACAGATCGGGATTGTATTTTTCCAATTCCCCGAGAAGTGTTTGATATTCTGTTGCGATATCGTCACTGTCCGCCGGCACTATAAAGAGCAAAACAGGATTCCGCTCAATGTGCCGCAAAAAACGCAACCCTAATCCCTTTCCTTCAGATGCACCTTCAATGATTCCCGGAATATCAGCCATAACAAAAGAGCGGTCATCCCGATATGCCACCATGCCTAAATTTGGCTTGAGCGTTGTAAAAGGATAGTTCGCTATTTCAGGCTTGGCGGCACTGACTACAGACAGCAAAGTCGATTTTCCTGCATTTGGCAATCCAACCAAACCTACATCAGCAAGAAGCTTTAACTCCAGAATTTTCCATTCTTCGAGTCCCGGCTCCCCGGGCTGGGCATATGTAGGAGACTGCCTGACGGAGGATTTGAAATGGTCGTTTCCTCTTCCGCCTTTCCCACCTTTGGTAAGAATGACTTCTTGGCCCTCATCCAGAATCTCCATCACTACTTCTTCCGTTTCCGGATCCCGGACCACCGTTCCCAAAGGAACATTGATATAAACGTCATCTCCGTCGGCGCCATGTTTGTGCTGTCCGCGCCCTGTATCCCCATGGCCAGCTATTACGTGTCGCGCATATTTCAGGTGCAAAAGCGTCCAGTGCTGTGTGTTGCCTCGAATGATGACGTGTCCCCCACGACCACCATCGCCGCCATCAGGGCCGCCCTTGGCCGTCATCCGATTTCTCATAAAATGAGCAGAACCCGGTCCACCTCGGCCAGAACGGCAGCAGATCTTTACGTAATCGACAAAATTTTCACCTGACATGGAATGGAATCAAAGGGCAATGGCCGCTTTCAAGCGGTCGGAAATCTCCTCTACAGCACCGATACCATCGATCCCTGTAAACTTACCTTGCGCTGCGTAATGCCCGGCAACAGGAGCTGTTTCAGCATTATAAACGTCAATACGTTTTTGAATAACTACCGGATTGGCATCGTCGGGACGGCCGCTGGTTTCGGCTCGAGCAAGCAAGCGTGACTTCAATTCTGCCTCATCCACTTCCAATGCCAGCATGCACGCGACGGGAGTGTTTCGGTTGTCCAAAAATGCATCCAGTGCCTCCGCTTGTGCTGTGGTTCGAGGGAATCCATCAAAAATGAATCCCTTCGCTTCGCGATGCTGATCTACTTCAGACTCCAGCATGCGTATAGTTACATCATCGGGAACAAGCTGGCCCTTGTCCATGTATGACTGCGCCATTTTCCCCAGTTCAGTATTCCCCTTAATATTGGACCTGAAAATGTCTCCAGTACTGAGGTGAACAAGTCCGTAAGACTTCACCAAGTGAACACTTTGCGTGCCTTTTCCTGCACCGGGGGGACCAAATAAAACGATGTTAAGCATGATCTAATTCTTCAAGAACCTGGTATTATTACCGTGCATGAGCATCCATGATTCAAGTAGGCAAAGGTACTGCATGAATTCAGAACCTCACACGGTACGCAAGACACATCCTTGAACCAATGGTATGCGTTAACTTTACCGCGAAAATCAACACGCACTTCCCTCTTCGAAGGGAGCATTGAAGCAAATTCATGAAGTACGACGTCATTATTCTTGGAAGTGGCCCTGGCGGCTATGTAACGGCCATTCGAGCCAGCCAACTTGGCCTGAAAACAGCCGTAATTGAACGGGAAGCATTGGGAGGCATCTGCCTCAACTGGGGATGCATCCCCACCAAAGCCTTGCTCAAAAGCGCGAATGTTTTCGAATACATCGAACACGCTGAAGATTATGGAATTTCTGTAGCCAGTCCCAAGGCCGATTTCAAAGGCATGGTGGCACGCAGCCGTGGGGTAGCAGATGGCATGTCAAAAGGCGTTCAATTTCTCATGAAAAAGAACAAAATTGATGTGATCATGGGCAACGGCAAGTTGCTCCCGGGCAAACAGGTCGAGGTGACCGCCACGGATGGATCCATTCAAACGGTATCCGCAGGCCACATCATCATTGCCACTGGCGCGCGCAGTCGCCAGTTGCCTTCCATTCCACAGGATGGGAAAAACATCATTGGATACCGAGAAGCCATGACCTTGGAAAAGCAACCTAAGCGCTTGGTTGTTGTAGGTTCCGGCGCCATAGGAGTCGAATTCGCTTATTTCTACAATGCCATCGGCACGGAGGTAACGGTGGTTGAGTACCAAGATCGTATCGTCCCTGTCGAAGATGCGGACGTGAGCAAGCAACTGGAGAAGAGCTTTAAGAAAGCTGGAATTAAAGTCATGACCTCGTCTGAAGTCCTTGGCGTCGAGAGCAAAGGGAAAGAGCAAACTGTCACCATCAAGACGAAAAAGGGAGAAGAAACAATCAAGTGCGATGTCGTCTTAAGCGCAGCAGGTGTCATTTCCAATATTGAAAACATCGGCTTGGAGGAAGTTGGAATCGCCGTAGATGGAGGCAAAATAATTGTCGATGACTTTTACGCGAGCAATATCCCAGGCTACTACGCCATTGGTGACTGTGTTCCCGGCCCAGCTTTGGCCCACGTGGCTTCAGCTGAGGGCATCACTTGCGTTGAAAAAATCGCAGGCCATTCCCCAGAACCCATCGATTACGGAAACATCCCGGGTTGCACGTATTGTTTCCCTGAGGTTGCTAGCGTGGGCATGACAGAGGCCAAAGCAAAAGAAGCCGGATACGAAATTAAGGTGGGCAAGTTCCCCTTCTCTGCCTCTGGAAAAGCTAGTGCTTCTGGACACAAAGACGGTTTTGTCAAATTGATCTTCGATGCGAAATACGGAGAGCTGCTCGGCGGTCATATGATTGGCGCCAACGTCACTGAGATGGTGGCCGAATTGGTCGCACTTCGCAAGCTTGAGACCACTGGGCATGAGCTCATTAAGATAATCCACCCACATCCAACGCTCAGCGAAGCGGTAATGGAGGCGGCAGCGGCAGCTTACGGCGAGGTCATTCACCTTTAATTTTCAAAGCAATTAATGAAAAAGGCGCTCCATTTAAGGGGCGCCTTTTTCATTTCTATTTCGTTCAGCACTGCCCTAACGCCTTAGCGTTATGTGCATACAGCTCTTCTCAGGAATTACCAATATTCTGCCCTTTTTCTGAAACCCTCGCAACACGCTTTGAATGGCGCGTGTGGGAGCTGAGCAATCCGTTTCGTTGCTGGGTCGGTCGGTGTAGGCAATATCGAATGAAGCGCCGAAGCTATGTGTCGACGTCCCATTGAAGGCATTGTAATTGCGACGTCCCAAACGAGACTGTTGAAGCTCAGTGCGCGTCAGACTGGTCACCCGAAACCGTGTGCCTTCGCTGCCCGTGCCCTCCAATTCATCAGCGAATGCATTCCCCATATCGCTGAGCAAATCACTTACTTCTGGCAAAAGCACGGCGTAGCTGTGGGACAGTGCTGTAATATGATAGCCGCGGCCATCATGAACCGGGACCAAATCACCGCGCCGCTTTCCAGCTTCCAATTCATTCTTGTCCTTGACAAAGAAGCTATTGGGCAAATTCCTCGCTGCCACTTCATGATCCGTGTATGGGTTCTTAGGCAGTTTTAGCACATGCCGGTTGCAACTACAAGGCTTGACCTCTTCCGCTTCGGAAATTGACTTGGACGTCATTGCCTGTCGAACTGCTGACTCTGCTGGAGACTCTTGTTCTTCAGCAGAAGAAGATGCACTCGATTCACTTCCATCTCCCGCTTCCACTCCAGGATGCTCCAAAGCTATCCCTTCATCTGCAGCAGCTGTGTCTGGCGTAATCCAGGCGGCAAGAGAAAACACCAAGAACATCAGCGTCCCCCCCACGAGGGTTATTCGATCCCAACGATATCTGCGGTTCTCATTTGGCATGCTGCAATATCAGAGGCTTTAAACCCATATGCACATCCCTTAGCACTTAAAATCCCACAATAGAATATGGAAAAATCCACAATATTGACTTGACTGAATGTTGAAACCTTTGACGCTGAATTTCGTTACAGAAAGCAAAGCAAATAAGATGATTGGCATAGGCGCAAAAGTGACGCATCCCACACACGCAGAGGGAGTAATTTTTGGATCAGACGGTGATTTCTGGCGAATCTATTTCCAGTCGGTTGGCGAAAAATCCATTTCAAAAGAATTCGATGGGCTCAATGTCATCGAAGCTGCCGAGGATATGAGCCAACCCGATGTTAGTGATATCATGACCGCCATGGAACACGTTTTAGGTGATTTCGCCGACCGTATTCGTGGAGAAGAACGACATGAAAATGTTGAGATTAGTGAGCGGTGGGACGGTGGAAGTTTGATCATTCAACCCGCGGAAGAAGAGCTCAAATCAAAAGAGATTCCGGTTGATACTTTTTTTCACAAAATTGTAATGACCCGCGATCGGCTGCGTGTACTTGAAGCGAAAATCAATGCCCACGAAAAGTTAGCGGATTCGGATAAAATTGATTTGCAGCAATACATCACGAAAATTTACGGTTCTCTCACCACCTTCAATGTACTTTTCAAGTACAAAGAAGATTGGTTTGTTGGGGAAAAGAAGTAATGGATTGCATGTCTGCTTATTTTATTTAGCCACGTTTGATTTCCTTACCTTCGACCCGTAACCTCAAGGCCAAGGTATGAACCGAATTATTTTCGGCATTTTAAGCCAGCTGAACAAGCTGCTTTTGCCGCGTTTCTCGAAAAGACAAGACTTGACCCGACTCAAAAAGTGGGAACAAGCTTTGGTAGGCTGGAAAATGTGGGTAACCTACCGTTACCTCGATGCACAAGAACAAAAGCCATTGCCATGAGCAATGGAAAAGGCAACTGGATGCAGGTTATTGGACCGGGCATCCTTTTTGCATCGACAGCCATCGGAGTGAGCCACTTGGTGCAATCCACGAGAGCGGGAGCGCTGGTTGGCTTCGGATTGGTTTGGGCGGTTGTGGCCGCCAATGTGGCCAAGTATCCATTTTTCGAATTTGGGAGCCGCTACGCAAACGTCACTGGAGAATCGCTGATTGAAGGTTACCGTTCCATGGGGAAATGGGCGGCGTGGCTCTATCTCGCCATCACCATTAGTACATGCTTTTTTGTCATGGGTGCCATTGGCATTGTCACCGCATCATTTTTGGACAACTTGTTCAACATATCCAACGCTACCGGCCAAAACGCAACGCCCTATGTCGCCATCGTGGTCTTTCTAATTTCGACAGTCGTTCTAGTCTTGGGTAAATACAGCGCTTTGGACTCACTGATCAAGGTGATTGCCGCCGTGCTGCTCATCAGCACGGCGGGTGCATTCATTGCTGCTCTAGCTCATACCCCCATTTCCTCGGTTCCTGCAGCGCCGGTAGATTTCACACCGTGGTCCGGTGCAGGCCTCGCATTTCTCATTGCGCTTATGGGCTGGATGCCCACAGCCGTTGATTTGAGCACTTGGAACAGCATTTGGACACTGGAGCGCATCAAACAAACGGGGTACCACCCTCCCCTCAAAGACACACTCCGCGAATTTAACTTTGGCTTCATCTTCTCAGCCGTTTTGGCTCTGATGTTTTTGGGATTGGGAGCGCTTCTATTTTACTCGAACAGTGTTGAATTTCCGAAGGGTACAGCGGCATTCGCCTCAGGCGTGGTGCAATTGTACACCGAGGCCATTGGATCTTGGAGTTGGTGGATCATTGCAACGGCCGCTTTTTCGGCCATGCTCGGCACATGCATCGCATGCCTCGATGGATATGCCCGTTCTTTGGCCCGTTCATTGGCTACACTTAAATCAACCCCCACGCCTGTTGACATTCGACACGAACGCGGGAGCCTAATTTTAGTAGCACTCGGCGCATTGAGTTTGATTTTACTCTTCCCGAATGACATCCGAATTTTAGTGGACCTCGCTACGACGCTAAGCTTTTTGGTGGCGCCACTCGTTGCAGCAGCAAACCTATACTTGGTGACCCGCAAGCAATTCCCCGAAGATGCACGGCCACCGCGCTGGATGGTGGCCCTATCGTGGATGGGATTGGCTTTTCTAACCGGCTTCAGCGGACTATTTTTCCTCTCCTGAGCATTGGCACTGAAGCTTGTTCATCGGAGAAGGTCTCAGTATTCACAAGGAACTCTAGCGAAGCAGGTTAATGTGGCCTTGCAAATTATGGCGCACTGCCGTACTCAGGCTTACGGCAATAATTTCGTAAAAGTATACGCCATTGGCAACATAGTGCGCTCCCCCTTGGTCCTCACCTAACCAAACATCTTCAATCTCTGTTGATTCGTACACGAGTTCACCCCAGCGATTATAAATCATCACGGAAAAATCGGAAGGATTCACATCCCGACCTACCACATGCCATGCATCATTTACACCGTCATTGTCAGGTGTAAAAACATTCGGCACATACATTACAAAGTCATCGATGATCCTTAAAGGATGTGAAATGCTGTCCGAGCATCCCCACTCGTTGGTTGCAATTAGAGTGACGTCATATTCACCACCTGTATCATCCGGAAAGTAATATTCTGGCCCAAACGCATTGCTCACTTCCATGTTATCAATGCGCCATTCATAGGAGTTTGCACCCAAGCTGTAGTTCAGAAATTCGACGCGCCGATTGGGCAAGGTTTGTTCCCAAGGTGAAGCCGCAAACTCAGCAAATGGCCAAGGGTTTACACGAATTAAATTTTCCGCTACCGAAGAAAACATGCACCCGTTAACTGTTGTGACTGTATGAGCGACATCATATGACCCAACCTCAAGATAAGCATGGCTTACAAACTGAATGTCCGACGAACTGATCCCATCACCAAACAACCATTCCTCACTTAAAATATCAGCAACATTGTTGGCCAAGCCTGTGAATTCGACTGAGAAAGGGAAACACCCACTTACAAAATCCGTCTCGAATTCTGCTGTTTCATCTTCTGGTACAAATACATCCACGCAATAAGAAACATCTGGTGATTCACAGACATCTGCCAGAGTTATACAATATTCCGTTGGCAATGGTGGCGAAACCCATTGCATCAAAGTGTCGTTTAACAAATTCTCCAAAGAAGAATTCGCCTCCCAAAGCAGGGTATAAGGCTCCAATCCGCCGCTCAAATTAGAGGCCAACAGCAATACGCTGTCTCCTAAGCAAAGCATTTGTTCATCTGAGATATCAAATTCAAGAGAATCGAGTACGTCCACCGTAACATCCCACGTATCCGTGTTACAACCGGGGAAAACCGTAGCATACACGCTAAACGATGATGCAGAGGTCGGGCTGACCACTTGTGACACTCCCGCAAAACCATTGCTCCAAACCCACTCCAAATTTGGGTCATTATACGATGGAGTCGCCTCTAAAAGTGCCTCTCCTCCCTGGCAAATAATAGTATCTGATTCGAGGGTGATTGTCACTTCAGGCTGTGCTAAAAGTTCGATAGACTCCCCCCATGTGCAGTGAGGGTCAGATACTAAAAGCTCATAGGAATCTGCAAAAAGGCCTTCAAATGAATAGCTTAAGTCTGAAGAAAGCTCAGAAAAAATGATGCCAGTGGAGCTTGTTAAACTAACATTCCATGGTCCCTCCTCGGCAACAGGTATAACCTCAATTGCAATGACTCCGTCAGGATCAAAACAGGTGGGATTAGAGCTCGATGCCAGGACATCAAAGGAAGGAGCGATAAACAGTGAATCAGCGTTAGAGCAGAAAGGCGCGGCAACCATTACAACGCTTAATTCGAGAGCAAGGCTCTCGTCCAAAAAAACATTTGGCTGAAGGACACTGGCGTCAGTGAGCCCATCTGCCGGCGACCACTCGATGTCCCAACCTGCAGAATTGTTGCACGTCACGGAATAATCAATTGGAGCATTTTCGCCGCTTGCGCAGCTGTTGGTGCTGTTATCCGATGAAAACAAAATGGTGATACATCCGTTGGGGTTCGTCGCCTGAAAATTCACTCCATCCACCACGTAAACACCCCCTGCAAAATTTGGTGAAAACGACGTCGAACTTGTCAGTTCGGTGGCGTTCTCATCCTCGCCATCAAATACTTTGACCTCATCACCAAAACTAAAATCTCCTGAATTAAAGGTTAACTCCATAAAAGTTCCATCACCCGGATTGTCCGGGCAATACGTCTCTGAGTGTTCAGTGAGATCACTATAACAGAAATTAAAATCACCCGATTGCAGTCCACAGGCAGGTGATGGCAAACCAAGAATTTGTCCTTGCAGCGTAAAATCTCCCACACACAGCAACTCATCCACGCCAGCGAAAAGTTCCGGAGCTTCGAAGACAACAACCTCGTATTCTGCATAGACATCAGCCACACCGCACGTGTCTGATACTATCAACGTACAAATCTCAGAGGCCAAAGGATTCCATTCGTATGATGAATCCGTAGACCCATCGCACCATTGATACTGATAATTACCCGCACCACCCTCAACGTCTGCATTGAGTGTCACACTATCGCCCGCACAAATGTTGACGCTCGACCCCGAAACTTGCAGAGGGTCTGGGGAGTCTGAGATGGTAATGGTAAAAAATGAAGATGTCGTCCCGGACACACACACGTTGGATTGAATAATTTCGATAATTAGAGACTCCTCTCCTTCGGGGTTAGCATCCAATAATGCTTGGATATCGGACCAAATCACTTGATCAATACCAGCTGGAAAAATAAGCTGATTCGGAAACCCATAGACGTCTGATAAATCAGCCAAACCAGGAGCGCCAGTTGAATAAGTAAGGTCCAATTCCAACAATCCGGGGCCAGCATTC
This sequence comes from Flavobacteriales bacterium UBA1959, assembly GCA_002336085.1. Classification (GTDB taxonomy): domain Bacteria; phylum Bacteroidota; class Bacteroidia; order Flavobacteriales_D; family Sanyastnellaceae; genus UA16. The sequence goes on from DDEH01000124.1 coordinate 20,548, forward strand.
AACGGACGGTTAAAAACCAACTGCCCAATTCCACACCCCTCATATAAAATCGGTGAATCCACAGTTTGCCAATCCATCAGCCACTCTATCGATATAATATCATCTGAGTCAAAGGTCCCCGCATCAAATAGAATCGCGGAATTCACAGTTGGATCTCCCGCCTCGGCAAGGACAATTTTAACATGGTATGATTCGCCACAAGTCACTTCCGCACTCACTTCCATAGGCGTCGTGTAAAAGTCAAAACAAAACTCGCTCCAAAAAGGTGCGTTACTCATCGCTAACAAGTCCAGTGCATTCGTCGATATAGCATCTCCAGAGGGCAAGGTCGCAAGATTAATAGCGTTGTTCTCATAAGGACCTGAAATGCCAGGGCCGCTAACAAGAAGCATAAATGCATCAAAACGAAGCAAATCAAACCCCGGCACCTCCTCATTCGTTGCAAAAACGAAGCGAAAATCCAAGCTATCTGAAGCAGGCATCACATCAAACTCCACTATCAAGCCATCAAAAACGTTCTGATTTGCCAACAAACTATCGGGCGTCAAATCCGAAATCAGCCCCCAGATGTCGGGACAAAAGAGCGGGTCCAATGGAGGACTCAATATTTCATTACTCTCATTCTCGGAACATCCAACACTTGTAACATTTGTGCTAAACACGGCAGCTGAACTCAAGCCAAATTGCTCTTGTCCCTGGATCATCAATCCAAATTGCTCGGACCCACCCGAATATTCGATGTTCGTGGCTTGAAGATTTCCCGAAAGGATGACTTCATTGACCAGATTCTCAACCGAGAGGGAGTCCGAAACTATTTCCAACTGTGACCTAACCTCTCCCGAAAAAATCAACAATGACACCAAGAACAATGGTGCACCAAAAAAAGTAATTGGTTTTCTTTTTCTTTCAAAAAGCTGCAATCGCATTTTGCGAATATAACTATGTTCCCTGTGAAACTACGTTCAACTTAACGGCTCCATCATGACGGCAATACCATGACGCAAAAGTCAAGTTGGACCTCATCGAACAAATCATCAAAACCGAGCAATCGGCCTTTGAGAGTAATCGATTGGCCATCCGTGATTTGACCATCACTGGGCAACTCCTCCATTCCACAAACTATTCCGGGAATTAGCAGCACTGTCTTTCCCTGAACTGACTCCACCTGCCCCGATACTTCAATGATTTCATTCAACAATGCATCAATGGCTGCTGAATCCTGTCGGATGAAATTCTCATGCAGTTGTGCAGAATCAATAGCAACAATACTATCTTCCAAGGTCCGGTCCGCCGAAGGACGATTAAACTCGTAAAGACCAAAAGCCAGAACGAAGCAGACGACTAAAGCAACTGCTATTTTTTGAAAAGAAGAAAGCTGGATCATAAGTGAGTTAGATTCAAGTGCTGTTCAACGATTAAGTTCCATCAATCCAAAGCTGCGTGTTCGGTACTTAAAAACTATTCCTTGCGTTGCAATTTACATTGAATCCCGGGCTTTGTAACTTTGTAGGACTGTGCAATCACTAACCACTACTACTCCATCCAAAGTGTACTCGCTCACGCAAGTAGCACAATCAATCCGGATGGCATTGGAGCGCGCCACGGAAAACAAAAGCTGGTTGGTCAAAGCAGAGATTTTAAAAATCTCAGAAGGGTTGGGCCACAAGACCGTCTATTTGGATCTCGTGGAGGAGCGCGGGGGACGACAAACCGCGAAAATGCGCGGCGTGATTTGGGCGAAAAATGGCGCCGAAATTCGGGAAGAGTTGGGCGACGATACGGCAGCCATTCTTTGCGCGGGTTCGGAAGTTGTTTTTTCAGCACGCATTCAATTTCATGAGCGCTTCGGACTTTCACTCTTCATCGACCGTGTGGACTTGCGCCACATGCTGGGTGAGATGGAACGACGCAAACAAGCCACACTGGAGCAACTCAAGAAAGTGGGAGCATTGAATTGGAACAAGCGGATTCCATTGCCAATTCTCCCCCAAAAAGTTGCAGTCATCGGTTCTCCAGGCACCAGTGGCTTCCGTGATTTCGTCACCAAAACGATTGGTCACCCGAGCCAATTCAACATCCAATTGACAGTCTTCGCATCAGGTGTTCAAGGGTCGAATGCTCCGGAGCACCTAAAGAATGCTTTGCTCGATGCACAGGCAAGTCAGCCCGACCTCATCGTCATGGTGCGCGGAGGTGGCAGCAAATTGGACCTTGACGCGTTCAATGACTTTAGCCTTTGTGAGGCGATTGCCTCGTCTACCGTTCCAGTTTGGACAGGGATTGGTCATGAATCCGACCTCGTAGTTGCCGATCTCGTTGCCCATCGCACGCTGAAAACGCCAACGGATGCCGCCGTGGCCGTAACCGATATATTTGAAGAAGTCAATTATGAATTGCTTCATTCGGCGCAGCGCATAGAGCGAAGATTTAAGCTTTGGAATCAGGCACAACAATCAACGCTGGATCAACACTGGAAAACACTACAGCTTGCCGGGAAAAACGCCTTGACTTCCCGTCAAATGGAGCTAAATGGATTCCAAAGAATTTTATCAATGCAAGGCTTTATGCTGGTCGACCAACAACGAAGAGCATTGGCAGAAATTGAGGGGAGATGCCTGAGAAGTGGAAATCAACTTCTTGAATTCACAAGGCGTGAACTTCATACAAATTTGCGGCGGATGCAACAAGCGAGCCGCCAACAGCTTCAAAGCGTGCGTATCGAGCTAAAACGTGGACAGTCCGTGGTTCATACTCTTCACCCGGCACAAACGTTGAAGCGGGGTTTTATGCTCCTTAAAAGGGGAGAAAGACTTCTCACAAAAACCTCCGAGACCAAACAGGGAGAGTTTTTAGAATTGGAAGGAAATGACGGTTCAATATCCATCCAGGTCCTGCCTGCTGCGAATGATTAAAATGCCACTGCAAAGGAACTATCCGAAGCATCTTGGTTAAATTCACCCCATGCCGAATAAAAGACCCGAATCTGAAGTTCCAGAAAATTTTGACGACGCGCTCGTTGAGTTGCGAGGACTTATGGAATTACTGGAAAGCGATGATATATCCGTGGACACCCTTACGCAAGCCATTCGACGAGCCGCGGTTCTCCTGAAGCACTGCCAATCTCAGCTCAATTCCACCGAATCAGAGATCAAGGCCCTTATGGATGAGTTGGGCGTGACCGGCTCTTCGGAAGCGGCTGCAACTGACGATCAGGACTAGCGCCAAACCCGCCGGCCATCAGTGGTATTTGTACTACCGCTGCTTGCTCAATTGGTCCAGTAAGCCCTTTGCGCCGTCCGAGGTTAATTCCTTGATGTCTTGCGGCATCTGTTTGGAATCCTGAACGGCAGCAGTCAACTTCACCCGAAAGGAACTGACCAAGTCTTTGTACTCTGCGAAGTCTGAACAAGCTGCCTGTGCTGCGCTCCACGCGCTCAATTCCTCTGGAGTACGTTCTTGACGCATGCACGTTGCAGTGCCTTTTGACAAAGACTCCGTCCACTGCTTTGCTGTCCAATCTGCGTGATCTTCTGCAAGGATTCCTGCGAGGGATGACTTCATCTCAGCAAGACAATCGCACGCATCAACACTGGATGGAGCTATTGCAGTTTCTGATGATTCCGAACCTGCTCCGCACCCCACAAATGCCGCTCCCAAAATCGCTAGAACGCCAAAAGAAAAAACATTTTTCATGACTGAAAAGTTTATATTCGTAGTAGTATGAACCGTAAATATACCGCTTAATGAGAGGCGCGTAAAACGCGGTTTTCACAAGCTCTTCTGAATCAATTGCGATGACTGCCGAAATCAATCCAAACGACAACCTCCGAATCTCCTCCGTTCAAACGGCCCAGCGTGTACTGATGGGAACCAATTGGATTGAACAACCGCTTCCCAGTCAAATCACACAACAAGTAGGGCCTTTCTTGCTGATCCATCACTGGCAGGATTATTTTCAAGGCGGTCAAGACCCCTTGGATGTAGGCGTAGGGCCCCATCCTCATCGAGGATTCAGTCCCGTCACGTGCATTTACGCAGGAGCCTTGCGCCATCGGGATTCGCTCGGAAATGACCATGTCGTCACAGCGGGCGGAACACAATGGATGGACAGTGGCTCTGGGATTGTCCACAGCGAAAGGCCCGCTGATTCCATCGCACAGGACGGCGGAATCCTGGAAATCATTCAGTTTTGGGTGAATACACCGCGAGCACACAAAATGGATGCCCCTTCTTATCAGCCACTTAGTGCACAAGAAACACCCTCATGGACAGAGGAAGGCTGGGAAATCGCTTTGGTGCAGGGGCAATGGAAGCGCCACTCGTCCCCCATCCAATCGCACCACCCTATGCGGATTGCCAATTTAAAATGCAGCAAGGCAAACGCAACAATTGTTCTTCCCATGCCTAGCCATTGGAGCGGTGTCCTTTACGTCTTGAGCGGATCGATACAAATGGGAGACGCTAGCGCATCTGAACGGCAAATGATGGTCCTAGGACCGGGAGAATCTTCCACGGTATCGTTGACGGCCAACGAAGGGTCACGTGTGCTATTCCTTTCTTCCGCACCCCTCGAAGAGCCTGTTGTGAGCCACGGTCCATTCGTATTGAATTCCTATGAAGAAGTCCAAACAGCCATCATGGATTATCACGATGGGAAAATGGGGGATTTGACTGAAAAATGAATCGAAGTCCATCCATTTTCCACTAGTTCATTCCGTGTTCCGAACAATACCGGTGATTTCCCCGTGCCTGTAAAGCATAGCCATGAATATCATTCACCTCTCTTATTGCCATGGCTACGCGTTATCTTGCAGCAAACACTTAAGTCATTTTTAATGAAACAGTTCCTTCTGGGATTTGCCACAATCATCACTTTGTGCCTCACTTTAACAGGAGTGTTGCAGGCGCAATCGAATGAAAACATCGCGCAGATCTGGAACGAAGAAGTTCTCGAGGGCATTCGAAATGACTTCGCTCGCCCAACCGTGCACGCGCGAAATCTTTTGCATACGAACATCGCGATGTACGATTGCTGGAGCGCCTACGACCAAGGCCCTTCGGAGACTTTTTTCCTCGGCAAATCATGGTCGGGCTTTGAGTGTCCTTTTGAAGGCGTCGCCATTCCGGATTCAGAAGAAGCGATCCACGAAGCGCGGAATGAAGCAATCAGTTATGCGGCTTATCGCATCATGCAGCATCGGTTTGGTGAAACACCTGATGGTGAAATCACACTATTCAACATTGATACAAAAATGGCCCAACTTGGGTATGACATGGGTTTCACCTCCACAGACTACATAAATGATGGGCCAAGAGCTCTTGGGAACTATGTAGCGGACCAAATCCTCGCCTTCGGCGCGCAGGATGGAGCGAATGAGGCCAATGGCTACGAATCCTCATGCTATACTCCGGTCAATCCGAACATTCAACCGGAAATGCCGGGCAACCCCAATGTAATCGACCCCAACCACTGGCAACCGATTGAATTGACACTATTCATTGATCAAAGTGGAAATGTCAGCACAGCAATTCCAGAATTCGTAGGCCCTGAGTGGGGAGAAGTCACACCATTTGCCTTGGATTCGGCCGACCTTGAAATCCTTGAGCGCGACGGATGTGATTACCACGTTTGGAAAAACCCGGGAGAACCGGTCTATTTGGACAGCACAACTGCAGCATCTGGAATCGACGACCTGTGGAAATGGAACTTTGCAATGGTTTCTGTTTGGTCATCTCACCTAGATCCAACCGATGGTGTCATTTGGGATATCTCTCCAGCGGGCATGGGCAGCGATGGATCATTCACAACGGACCCCGAGGATTTTGACGAATTCTATGACTTCTTCAACGGTGGTGGTGTCCACCCCGGTCACGAATTGAACCCATTTACGGGTGAGCCGTACGAACCTCAGTTTGTCCACCGTGGAGATTATACGCGATGCCTGGCTGAATTCTGGGCCGATGGCCCCGATAGCGAAACGCCTCCTGGACATTGGTTCACCTTATTGAATGACATCATGGATTATCCGGAGTTTCAATTCCGTTGGCGCGGGCAAGGACCGCTCATCGACGAGTTAGAATTTACCGTAAAAGCTTACCTCGCTTTGGCCGGTGCTATGCATGATTCAGCAGTATCCACCTGGAGCATCAAAGGCTACCATGATTACACACGGCCCGTCTCGGCGATTCGCTACATGGCTGAACACGGACAGAGCTCAGACACAACACTGACCAATTATCACCCTTCTGGCCTGCCCTTGATCCCAGGCTACATCGAGGTCGTGGAAGAAGGCGATCCACTCGCGACATGGAACCCCGATGCAGTAGGTGAAATGAAAGTTTATGCTTGGCGCGGACCCGATTATGTGGAAGTTCCATTCATTGACGAAGCCGGAGTCGGATGGATATTGGCCAAAAACTGGTGGCCTTACCAACGTCCTTCTTTCGTCACTCCTCCCTTTGCGGGCTACGTGAGCGGACATTCGACATTTTCACGGGCAGCCGCGGAAGTTTTGACTCTGTTGACAGGAAGCGAATACTTTCCAGGCGGATTGGGTTCTTGGCCGGTAACCATGAACCAATTCTTGGTATTTGAGGATGGGCCCTCGGAGAGTTTTGAATTGCAGTGGGCGACCTATTACGATGCCGCAAATGAAAGTGCACTTTCACGGATGTGGGGTGGAATACATCCTCCAATGGATGACGGCCGCGCCCGACAAATCGGAACCGAAGTGGGCATTCAAGCTTTTCATTGTGCCGAAGGATACACGTTTCCCGAATTGGCTGAAGGTTGCGGCGGTGTCGGATTTTTACCGGGGGGATTCTGTCCAGGCGACTTCAATGCCGACGCAACTGTTAATGTTGGAGACTTCTTATTATTCCTGACCGCATTCAGCAACGAATGGTCCGGCGTGTATGATTTCGACAACAACGAAGTCATTGGCTCAAGTGACCTACTGGTATTCCTGACGATTTTTGGAGAGGATTGCGAATAGACTCGTCCCTGAGAGAGATGCTCAGAAGGGGGCTAAGAGTGTATTAAACCAAAAAGAGCAACCATTTCTGATTGCTCTTTTCTAGTTGCGGGGGCCAGACTCGAACTGACGACCTTCGGGTTATGAGCCCGACGAGCTACCAACTGCTCCACCCCGCGATTTCCACCCGATGGTATTACCAGCGGGACGTCAAAGATACGCTTAACTTTCATTTCACCAAATCAAAATTCATCGAAATAGCTTTCACTGCGGGCCGTACCTTTGCCCTCTGACTACCAGTCTACAACGCGACCACTATGGCAACGAATTCAGAAGAAACAACTCCGCACCGCGCGGGTTTCGTCAACATCATTGGCTCTCCGAATGTCGGAAAAAGCACTTTGATGAATCGCCTTGTGGGTGAGCGATTGAGCATCATCAACAAGAAAGCCCAGACCACACGTCACCGAATCATGGGCATAGTAAATGAGCCGGAGTGGCAAATTGTATACAGTGACACCCCGGGCGTTCTAGACCCTGCGTACAAGCTGCAAGAAGGCATGATGAAATTCGTGCGCTCCGCCCTCCAAGATGCCGACCTGATCTTGATGGTCACTGATACAGAAGAGAGTGACATGGCGCATCCCGAGACGTTTGCAAAAATCTCCGAAATGGAGGTTCCTGTATTTATCCTCATCAACAAGGTCGACCTTGCTGATCAAGCCATAGTTGCAGAACGTATTGCTTATTGGCAGGGCAAAATACCCCGAGCCATTGTAGCACCAATCAGTGCATTGCACGGATTCAATGTAGACCAAATACTCGAGCGCGTCGTTGAGTATCTGCCTGAGTCTCCGCCTTATTTCTCCAAGGATGAGCTGACAAATAAACCCATGCGGTTTTTCATTTCTGAGATTGTCCGCGAGAAGATTTTGACCCACTTCAAACAAGAGATTCCTTACTCCTGCGAAGTCGTTGTTGAGTCCTATGTTGAAGAAGACTCGTTGGTGAAAATCCGAGCCGAAATACGCGTGGCCCGGGAAAGCCAAAAGCAAATTGTTATTGGAAGCGGCGGCAACATGATCAAACGGGTAGGCATTGATGCGCGAAAAGACATCGAAAAGTTCATCGGTTCACGTGTCTTTCTTGACTTGTACGTCAGGGTCGACAAAGATTGGCGAAACGACGAACTCAAATTGAAACGACTCGGCTATCTGGAGTAGATGCCATAGCAACTTTACATGATTGGATTATCCCACGCCAAAATCAATCTCGGTCTGTTCGTCATGAACAAACGATCGGATGGCTTTCATGACCTTGAAAGCGTGTTCTGGCCTGTCGACTGGACAGATGTATTGGAGGTTCACACCAAGGCAACACCAGGATTAGAATTGAAGGCCACAGGACTCAAAATTCCGGGCGGTCTAGATGATAATCTGATTGCACGAGCTTACACACTATTGGCTGAACGACGGAGTATAGGCGGTGCTTCAGCTCATCTGCACAAAGTTATTCCGATGGGCGCCGGACTGGGTGGAGGCAGTTCCAATGCTACGTGCATGATCCGCTTGCTCGACCGACTCTTTGCGTTGAATTTGACGGACAGCGAAGGCCTCGAATTGGCCGCTGAATTGGGTTCAGACTGTCCATTCTTCTGGAGTGCATCTCCTGCCCTTGTCAGTGGACGAGGCGATGGCTTGAGTGCTATCCCTCAATTTGAAGCGGCTAATTGGAAAAATACTTACCTCACAGTCATCTACCCCGGAGCTCATGTATCAACCTCAGAAGCATTTCATGGCTGCACTCCTAAATCACGCACATTGGACTGGTCCAAATTGTCATCGGACTCCCCTGACAAATGGCACCATTGGCTCCAAAACGACTTCGAAGAAAACTCAAGCGCCCAGCACCCAACAATACATCAGGCTCTCGTAGTCCTTGAAAATTCAGGTGCAGATTATGTGCAAATGACAGGCACAGGATCCGCTGCGTTTGGAGTGTTTCGAGACGAAGCAGCGGCGGCGAATGCACGGAACTCTGCCATTGAATGCAATTGGCTCGCAAGGACGTGTCCCATGGATACTTGCCTCTAAAAGTGCGCGCTTTACTTCGGTGCTTTCCAACAAATGATACCGCCGAGCAACGCAAACAAAATGTTGGGCAACCAGGCCGCAAGAACCAACCAGTTTTCTTGAGAAATAAGCGCATCGGGTGAAAGCGAAACCGAAGCAGCGTAGACTGTAATAAGTTTGGCCAAAAAGACAAACAGAAATCCTGTGATTACAGCAAGAAATAGATGGTAACCTATTCCACCACGCAGCTTTCTTGCTGCAATCCCCACGCCTATTAAAGTCAAAACATAGATCGAAAATGGATTCGCAGTGCGACCATACTGTTCCAGCTTAAGCATAGCGACTTTGGCGCCGCGTTGTTGTTCCCGGTCGATATGCTGACGCAATTGAGGCGTAATCATGGCAGAAATCATCTCCGAGCGTTGGCCAAAGTCACTGATACGCATGTCCAAAGCAGTATCCATGCGCGTCAAGTAACGCAGATGCTCCGTTCCATCCGAATCAAAATCCCGAACACGGGCGTTGATCAATCTCCATGTGCTGTCCTCTTCCAACCAAGTCGCCTTTGCCGCCAAAATCCGCTGCTCCAAAGCATTTCCCTCTCCCCACCGCTCCAACTGAAAGCGATACCCGGTATTTCTACCCACAGTAATCGATCGGAAATACGCGATGGTTCCTGGCGCTATTTCCCGGTACATATGTTGGTCAGAGATATGAAAATTCACATGAACGAATTCCACTTCAAAATCGACTTTTCGTTCGTTGGCAATCGGCAAGATGAAATGTGAAACCAGCAGTGAAATCACAACGAGCACAGTAGAGGCAATGAAATATGGCCGCATAAGCCGAGTAAAACTCATTCCAGAGCTTAGCAAAGCGATGATCTCCGTTTGCTGCGCGAGCCGACTGGTAAACCAAATAATAGTCAGGAACACAATAAATCCGCTCAGAAGATTGCCAAAGTGAAAGCAAAAACTCAGGTAATACATCAAAGTACCTCCTAGTGGCGCGTCATTGGACAGCAGTCTACCGATGTTCTCCATCAAGTCAAACACTACCGCAATCACGCAGAAAATACCTACCATGAAAAAAAACGTGGTCAGAAATTTCCGGATAATGTACCGGTCGATTCGCTTCAAGGCGGGCTGCTTGCTCATCAGATTACAATCTTTGACCCAATTGCGGGATGACCGAATCTTTCCAATCGCTGAAGTCGCCTGCAACAATATGCTTACGAGCCTGACGCGCCAAATCTAGATAAAAAGCAAGGTTATGAACGCTGCAAATGTAAAGAGCGAGATACTCATTGGCCTTGATCAAATGCCGCACGTATGCACGACTATAAAAGGAATCCACTGGAGATGTCCCATCGGGGTCAAGCGCCGAGTGATCGTTCGCCCACTTCTCATTTTTCATATTCACGGTGCCTTTCCAAGTAAATAGAAATCCGTGACGAGCATTGCGAGTGGGCATTACACAATCAAACATATCTACCCCTAACGCCATGTTTTCCAAAAGATTTTCCGGAGTGCCTACACCCATCAAATAACGGGGTTTTTCCTCCGGAAGGATATCACACACCAATTCAGTCATGGCGTACATGTCTTCATGCGGTTCACCCACGCTCAAGCCTCCAATTGCATTTCCTGCTGCGCCGCGCTCAGCAATAGCATGAGCGGAAGCTGCGCGAAGATCCTTGAAAGTAGACCCTTGCACAATTGGAAAAAGCGTTTGATCGAATCCATAGCGGGATTCATTGGACGCGAGGTGTTCAATGCAACGATCCAACCAACGGTGGGTTCGTTCCATCGACTCACGGGCGTATTTATAATCGCTGGGATAAGGCGGGCATTCATCAAATGCCATGATGATATCTGCCCCGATGCTTCGCTGGATATCCATGGAAGCCTCAGGACTGAACAAATGCTTGCTGCCGTCGATGTGGCTACTAAAAGTCACACCTTCCTCTGTGATTTTTCGCCGGTCCGAGAGACTAAAAACCTGATACCCCCCACTGTCTGTCAATATCGGACGGGTCCAGTTCATGAACTTGTGCAGCCCTCCAGCGGACTCTAAAACCGTGGTCCCAGGCCGCAAATACAAATGGTAGGTGTTGCCCAAAATGATTTGAGCACGGATGTCTTCTTCAAGGTCGCGTTGCGGAACAGCCTTCACGGTACCGGCTGTTCCTACCGGCATAAATATGGGGGTTTCAATCGGACCATGCTCCGTTTGAACAGTACCCGCCCGAGCCTTGGACTGTGAATCCCGAGCCTCTATTTGAAAAGTCAATTCAGCCATTGATGGAAGTAGTTCATGCAAATGTAACTTCGGAGCATGGTAGGAACCCTCTACAATGCCATCGCAGTTGGAGTTGGTGCGTCCGCTGGACTCTGGCTGGGAAAGAAAATCTCCAAAAAGTTGCAAAACCTAGTGTTTCAGGCTTTGGGGCTTTTCACCCTTGGCATTGGTTTTAGCATGGGCTTGGAAATGGACAAGCCATTCGCTGTGTTTTTATCCTTGGTTCTAGGTGTGATTGTGGGGCATAAACTCCAAATCGATCAACGCGTGAAACATTTGACCAATCGTCTTGGTGAAGGCACCGGCGCTGGACTCGTGCAATCCGTATTGCTGTTTTGCGCGGGCGCCATGACTCTGGTAGGATGCATGCAAGACGGACTCCAAAACGATCCCACGATTCTATTCATCAAAGGCACAATGGATTTAGTGAGCGCGGCTTTTCTCGCAGCGACCCTGGGGAGAGGCGTGCTTTTGGCAGCACCGGCTGTATTGCTTTTGCAAGGAGGATTGACATGGGCGTTTCAACTTTGGGGCACGGCCTGGCCCGCAGAATTGACCGCGGATCTTACAGGTCTGGGAGGACTCTTACTCATCGCTCTTGGTGTGGACCTTTTGCAGATCAAGTCTTTTGACCTGCTGAACTTTATCCCGGCATTTGTCCTCGTACCTGTGTGCCGACCGGCAGCCATTTGGATCCAAACAGAATTGCCTCTTTTGTTGCTTTTCTAAAATCAATGGAGAATAACAGACGAAGCGAACCGCGTTGGAAGTGGGCGAGTGCTGGGTTTGCTGTGCTTTTGCTCGCAACATTATTGTTCAGTGAATTGAACCGAAGAATAGATGGCCAATGGAATCATCCTGGAGAATGGTGGGGTCTTAGAGCAACGGAGCACAACTACGGAGAAGAGGTGCGCAAATGGAGCGATCATTACGATGTTTCATTCGCTTATCTGATGGCATTGATTCAACTGGAGTCAGGCGGAAGGAAACCCGCGGGAAAACGATTCGAACTCCACGTATTCAATCGGCTGAAAGAAGTTCAAAGGGGCAGCCGAACGAACTATGAAAATGTCACACAAGCCGATCTCTTTGAAGCAAGTGATGAAGCCCTTCGAAACCTCGCCACATCTTGGGGTCCGTTCCAGCTCATGGGCTACAAGTGCATTATACTCGACCGACAAATCCGAGACATTCGAGGGCAAGATGCTGTTCGTGCGGGAGTAGAGTGGATAGATGCTACTTATGGAGGCGTCTTGAGATCTGGCAATTACAAGGACGCTTTTCATCTGCACAATACGGGGAAACCCTTCCCCGATTCTGGTCCACCACTCACCTTCCATCCCGATTATGTCATCAAAGGCATTCGGCTAATGGATGCGCACCAACACAAAGAGTGAGTAGATAACCCAATTGGGCTTACCCTTTTCATTGCCTACCTTGAAGCCACTGAAAATGCCCCATGCCTGCGAATAAATACGCCCTTATCCGCTATCGGACCATTGATCGCTGCCTGACCAACACAGGGGCTCCTTTCCCAACCAAAGAGGAGTTGCGGACGGCGTGCGAAGAAGCATTGTATGGTAGCGAAGGCGACCACATCAGCATCTCTACAATTGAAAAAGATCTGAACGCTATGCGCAACGATGGAGGATTGGGCTATTTTGCTCCTATCGTCTATCACCGTGACGAACGAGGCTATTATTATGAAGAGGAAGACTTCTCCATTAATAACCTCCAACTCAATCCAGAGGAATTGGAGTCCATACGGTTTGCTGCCAGAACACTTGTCCAATTCAAAAACGTGCCCGTCTTTTCTCAATTTGGTCAAGCAATCGGTAAAATTGATGATCGCCTCCGAATGGCGCCTAATTTGGATACACGTAATCTCGATGCCGTAGTGCAATTCGAGTCAGCTCCCGCTACAAGGGGGTCAGAACATTTGATGCCGATTCTGCAGAGTATACAGAACAAGAGGATGCTTCACGTAGACTATAAAAAATTTCAGACAGCCGAGGCAAAGGCCGTGAGTTTGCATCCGTATCTCCTGAAAGAATACCGAAATAGGTGGTATGTAATTGGATGGAATCCTGAACGTTCGGCCTACCGCACTTATGGACTTGACCGCATCGAAAATCTCTCAGAAACTGTCGATGCATTTGCGGTGCGAGGTGACTTCAACGCCGATGACTTTTTCTTGCATTCGTTTGGCATTTCAAAAATTGCAGAAGCACCGTGCGATGTCAAAATCCGCTGCAATGAACTGGAGTACGAATACCTTGCGGCGCAACCTGTGCACAACAGCCAGCGACTCATCAAACAAGGCAATGGCTTGTATGAATTGCACCTGCATGTACTGTTAACGTTTGAGCTCATTCAATTCCTGCTGGGACTTGGTCCTGCTGTAGAGGTTATTGAGCCCGAAGAATTGCGCCAGATCATGCATCAAAACCTGTCGGACACGTTGAATTTGTATGGCTAATTCCAGATTTATTTCTGCTCCGTAAATTCATTACGTTGGCCCTCAGTTGGTTTGTATTGTAGAAAACAAACAAGCCCACTGAAATGTCCATTCCACTGAACCCCCAGGCCTTCGCCTTTCCCTCTAGGATTCAAAACACCGCTCAAGCCAAACAATGGATTGATGGATTTGCTCGACCTGCCCTTTTCAATTCACATGCATGGCAAACAACGAAAAGACTCGCTTTGTTGGTCTGGCAGTGCCACCTCGAAAACCAACCGTTCCAACGAACGCTGAACTTCTTGCATCCTTCATTCTATGAAATGATTAAAACACCCGAGGGCATTTGTTTGGTTCATGAAAAACGATTAAGGCGCATTTAAAAGAATATCAGCACCATTTTTACTCATGTTTTTTTGAAAAAACATCGTAGATAGTGGATAACATGGCTTCTCATTTCGCTTTCTTCCCTTGCTATTTGGTGTAGATTTGTTCAAGATGTTATTTTATCGAATAAATTTGGTTGTTCGTCGATAAGATTGCTATCTTTACCCTGTAAAGAGATACTATGAACCCGGTCAAATCATCCCAACTATTCCTTGAATTGCAAGATACCTTGCATGCCAAGACGGGTGGTGAAGACCGCGGGGTGCTCCTCAGCTTTTCTGGTGAGCTGAATTCAGAATCCACGGACGCGATCATGATGCTCGCTGAAAATGGTTTAGCAAATCGTGGCGCAAAACGAAAAGAAAAGAATCGCATGAGCAATGTGCTCATCGAATGTCTTCAAAATGTGAGTCGGCATGGCTGGATTGATGACGACGGAAAACTTCAACTTTTCTTAACCATTGACAGCACTCCCCTGGGGTATCAAATCGAATCGGGCAATTTTGTTGATTTCGATATGGCTGCTGGACTCCGATCCAATCTTTCAGAGGTCAATGGAATGACCCATGAGGAATTGCGTGTCCGGTACGTCGAATGTCTTTGCAACAACGAATGGTCAGAAAAAGGGGGAGCGGGACTCGGATTGCTCTCCATGGCCAAAAAGTCAAACGGCCCGCTCGACTATCAATTCCAGGAATTGGATTCAGGCATGTACCTGTTTACACTTGGGATTTTAATCAAAGGGTGAATTAAAATCCTCTCCTAGGTTTTTCGCTCTTTTTTGCGAGCCGCTGGAAACAAAATATTATTGAGAATCAGACGGTATCCCGCAGAATTCGGATGCAAGTTTAAATCTGTTGGCGGATCGTTGACCAGATGACGATAATCCTCTGGATCATGTCCGCCGTAATATGTCCATTGGCCCATGCCCAGCGTACCATGTATGTACTTCGCTGATCCTGTGCTCTTTGTCTCTCCCATAATGGTCACATCGGGCCGAATGTACTGTTTTCGAAAAGCGGTTGTTTGTCCCATGAAACCCGGAATTACGCGTTCGTGGCTCTGAGTCAACATTGTGGGAATAATATCCCACTTGGCACTGAAATCGAACAGCGTAAAGAAATCGTTGAGTTGCTTGGTTTTCGTGTGCTCTTCGGTTGCATCGATTTCGGAGAATTCATAAACCATAGGATCTGTAATGATTTGATAATCCTGAAAAGCAAGGGCCCTATTGAAGTCCAATGCTTTCGTAGCGCCTGACTGAACTGGATCACCATCAAAAACCGACTCGCATATATCCACTTCCTCTGCAGCCAATGCAATGTCAAATGAATCGGTTCCGGAACACATCGTAAAAAGAAAACCGCCCCCCAAAACAAAGTCTCTAATCTGAAGAGCCACATTTCGCTTCATCACGCTAACTTTTTCAAATCCAAGAGTGCGGGCCATTCCTTCTTGCCGATTGACCTCATTTTGATACCATGCCGCACTTCGGTAAGAGCGGTAAAACTTGCCATACTGTCCCGTAAAATCTTCATGATGCAGGTGCAACCAATCATACTTGGGCAACATGCCGCCCATGATTTCTGCATCGTAAATAACATCATAGGGGATTTCTGCATACGTCAGCACCAGTGTGACTGCGTCGTCCCAGGGTTGCTTTCCTTCCGGACTATAGACCGCAACTTTGGGTGCTACCTCCAACTTTACTCGTTCTGTGTTGGATTCCGGATCCGCAATGGCTAATAAAATCTGCTGCGCTTGGACATCTGCAATCACTTGGTGACTGATGCCACGGATCACGCACTCCTGAACCAGTGTTGTTAGGTTGGGCATGAGGAAACTTCCTCCTCTATAGTTGAGTAGCCACTCGATTTCTACATCCTGTTCGAGCAGCCAAAACGCCAATCCGTAGGCCTTGAGGTGATTGGATTGTGCATCATCCATGGGAATCAGCAACTGAGATGCCCGAATCCCGGAAATTGCAAAGCAAATCATTAAAGCTCCAACGCAAAACTTGCGTTTCAAATCCTGAACAGACCTTCCTTTCATGATTGCAATTTACAACGATTCAATTTTGATGAATCGATCCAACCGAGTTGCTAACCGTTTCAAAAATCAAAAAGGAGATTCCGACCCGCCATCTTCACTAGGTGCGTTCATCTTGGAAGGAACAGTCATTGTGGACTGATTCTCAAAATCATCGTTGGGACGCAATCCTTCTTTGAACTCACCCCGATCAAACACAGGATTTGCAAAGCTGTCATAATTGACAAATTTGGCCAACCGTTGGATAAACCTCATTTTCACTGTACCAAGGGCACCATTTCGATTCTTGGCCAATATGAGCTCGCCCAATCCCGCAGTATCAATCCCATCCGGATGCTCTGTCAATCCGTAGTACTCGGCGCGGTAAATAAATGCGACAATGTCAGCATCTTGCTCGATGGCGCCCGACTCACGAAGATCTGAAAGGATTGGCCTTTTGTCCCCTCCACGAGTCTCAACCATTCGAGAAAGTTGGGAAAGCGCGATAATGGGAATATCCAATTCCTTGGCGATGCTCTTGATTGAACGACTAATGCTTGAAATCTCTTGCTCCCGATTGCCTGAGCTCGATCCCGCAGTCATCAATTGCAGATAGTCAATGACGACCATTTCAATTCCAGCTGTAGATTTCAATCGACGGCACTTGGCTCGAAGTTCGAAAATGCTCAAAGCCGGCGTATCATCGATGTACAACGGCGCCTCAGAAAGCTTACCTATTCGCTCGTGCAATTGAGTATACTCATGTGGTGCAAGACTTCCCTTTCGAAATTTATCCGAACTGATCTCGGTTTCTGCTGAGATCAGACGTTGGACCAATTGTACCGCCGACATCTCCAAAGAAAATACAGCTACAGGGACATTGTACTCCACTGAAATGTTGCGCGCCATGGTCAACACAAAGGCCGTCTTTCCCATGCCGGGACGCGCGGCCAAAACGATCATATCCGATTTCTGGAATCCGCCTGTAATTTTATCCAAATCCACAAAACCCGTTGCTACACCACTGACACCCCCCTCCTGATTACGAGCGTTATCTATATCCTCCAATGCTTGACGCATGATGCTGCTCATGGATTCGTAACTGCGGCGAATGTTGCCCTGCGCCACCTCAAACAATTGAGATTCTGCTTCGTCCAGCAAATCCAAAACGTCCGTAGTTTCTTCAAAAGCCTTCTGTGTAATCATATTCGAAACCCGAATCAATTCACGCTGAATATATTTCTGGGCAATGATTCGAGCGTGGGCTTCTATGTTTGCCGTACTCGCCACGCGCAATGTCATTTGTGCCACAGCCTGCGCTCCGCCCACTTGCTGCAAGTCGCCTGCCTTTCTCAACGTCTCAGTCACCGTCAAAATATCTACAGGCTCGGAATTATGAAACAGGTCAACAATGGCGGCATAAATTCGTCGATGTGCATCCCGATAAAAACTCTCAGGCTTGAGCACATCAATGATGGAGTTGACCGCTGTTTGCTCCATCATCATGGCGCCCAAAACGGCTTCTTCTAGGTCCAATGACTGTGGCTGAATCTTGCCCAGTATTTCTGGAACCGTTGAACTGGATTGTGCACCACGTGAGCGCACACGCGCAACGGATGAATCGGATGAATTTTGATCTTGCATAGCTGTAGGCAGGTGAAGGTAGGAAACGGATTTCAGCTGAGCATCATGGTTAATTCACAACGCATTGACAAGGTTCTTAACATCGGCCCAAAGCCCCTAATTTTACAGACATGACACGTCCATCTTTCTTGCTTGATTTTGCGCGAATTTTCCTCTTTACAGGAATCATCCTTGGCGTATCGCTCCTTTTTTCGGGATGCGGTAGCCGGGACAAAGAGCCGCCAAGTGTTCAATTGATCTCTCCTGCATTCGATGGCCTCGACGTACAATTTGGGGACATTCTTTTCGTCCAATTCACTGGAACCGACAATAGAGCTGACGGGGGCATTTGGAAAGTGGAGCTGCGAAAGGGCGATGGTGTCTCTGTGCGAACCGCTCAAATCGGTTTGTGGCAGGGATCAGGAATTGACACATTGGTGGTTCCATTTGTTCTCGACGCACCATCCTGGCCTACCGAGACCATGACACTAGCACTCATCGTGGATGATGCGGCAGGCAACAGAGGTGCTGTTTTTCGGGACATCGACTATACAGCGGCCTCGGATGTTCCCAACAGTCTGGTAGCACTCACGGAAGAAGTCGATGGCACTTCATCCCTTCTGGTCTACGAGGATGAATCGGGAATTCCCAATGCGGCAGAAGGACTTCCTTTGAGTCACGATCTCGCGTATGCCAACGACCGATTTGCCCTTGCGGACGCATCAGCTGCCACAGTGCATGTCGTAGACCGAGCAAGCATGGCCATTGAAACCACTTGGAACTCCTCACAAAGCTCGGGCTCACTGCCTTTGGTGCGGCGCGTGCATGCGCTTGGTCTCCAAGCCGGTTTCACAATCGTTCACGCCAGTGGAATTGCCATCATTAACACATCAGGCGGTTTGCTTTTTGAACGCTTTTCAGATGCGCCATGGACACCTGTGGATGCTCGTTTCAGTGGAAACACATGCGTGCTATGGGAAAAAAATGAAGCGACATCTGCGCACCGGCTGCGCTCGTGGAATTTCATTACTGGTGGATCTGGTCCTATCGTGAATTTGGCCGTTGCACCCGATGGAATCGGAGCTGTACCAGCGCAAACCTCCGGCAGTGAAGGTTCGATTTTTGTCATCAACGAAACGACGGGTTTGACCCTGGTCAATGTCAGCACAGGCACCATGGATGATTTGTGCGGGCTCATTGGAAGTGGAGAAATGCCTGACAGCGAATATGCATCGGTTGGATTTGACGGAAACCAAGCACTTTTTGTTCGTGGCTCTCAACTTTGCCGCCAAGAAATTAGTCCCGTGAGCAGCGGAAGCAACTGGCCTTTTATTGGAGAAATTACAGACTTGCGTTCTCGACCAGATGGCTCGTCTCATATGCTGTTGAGCGAGGGAGAGGGAGAGTCAAAACGGCTCGTAACGTGGTCTTCGTCGGATGCCGCACCCGTTGAAAACGAAATGAATTTGCCAATAAATACGAAGGCCATCTGGGTTGTTGAAGATTAGATAGGATGTGCTCGCAAAGGAAAGTACTTTTGCTTTTTTGCCCGAGAATGATTCGGATTTAGACCATCCAGACGATTTATTAATGTTACAGTACCCCCAAGAAGAACCTGACTTTGGTGTCGCACTGTCGACGAGCCTCGTGCTCTTCGGCTTTGACGGAAGTAACCTCCAAGTTCTTCTCGCTAAAAGCAAGCGTACTCCATACGAAGGAGCGCTTTTTTTGCCCAGCCGTTACCTCGACGCAAACGATGAATTGATGCTTTCGGCGCGTCAAATGTTCAAGCAGTTATTTGGCTATGAAGACCCTGCGATGATTGAGCAACTCCAAGCCTTTGGTGAGGTTTTTCGTCATCCGTGGGGACGAGTCATCAATGTGGCTCACTATGCACTTGTTCGAAAGAGCGACTTTCAAGCTTCAAATTGGGATGAGAACGACATGCAGTGGGTACCATTTGAAGAAGTTCCTGACCTCGCGTTTGACCACAACAAAATCGTCCAGTATGCGAAAGAGCGCCTGAAACGGCGTGTAAAAAGGCGGCCTGTAGGGTTTGGGTTGCTGCCTGATGAATTCACTCTAGGACAATTGCAAACACTTTACGAGACAGCTCTTGGCAGGACGTTTGACAAACGAAATTTTCGCAAAAAATTATTCAAGACCACCTTGCTAATAGATTTAGACCGGAAAGCAGACGGTCGATCAGCGGGCCAGCACAAGGGATCACAACTCTTCTCATTCAACAAGGAGAAGTACCAAACGATGAAAATCCAGGGATACGACTTCGTATTCTGAAACAGAATCTTTTGCTATGCGATTACTCGCAAGCAGTTCCGAATTCGCCTAGCAAAATCAGCAAGTCTGAAACTGTTACGACCCCATCACCGTCGTTGTCTGCCGCACAATTCGAATCTGTATT
>DDEH01000153.1 GCA_002336085.1 Flavobacteriales bacterium UBA1959
TCAATCGCCTTCTTCATTGGCGACAATATTTCATCCAAAAATGCCATGTACCGTGTCTCTCCCTGAAGGGTTAGGGGGTCTGAGGGTTTGCCAAATTCCGACAGTCTTGATACGCCGGCATCAAAACTTTGCGCCCACATTTTTATCCAATCACCGGACTCAGATGGTGCCAGAATGATGAACTCTAAGCTACCGCCACCAATATCCATGACCAGGATGGACTCATCAAGCGGATGAAGGGTCAACTGCACACCCTGTTGAATGAGATGCGCTTCCTTATCCCCTCCAATTACCTCTACACTCCATCCCGTTTTTGCTAGGGCTTTGGCCATAAACTCTTCAGCATTGTTCGCATCACGCAAAGCGCTTGTTCCCAATATCCGAACTTCATCCACATCATAATTTTGACTTGCCTCCTTGAGGATACCCAATGCATCCAACCCTTTGGCAAACCGATCGGGCAGTATCGCTCCGGTGGAAAAACCACCTTTGCCCAGAAAAACTTGGCACCGCAAATGAAACACCTCATTCCAACTCGCAACCTTCAAGTCTGCAATAACCATGGTGAAGGTGTTGGTGCCGCAATCAACAATCGCAACACGCTTGTGGGATTCAGATGATTTTTCCATGCTGCTTATTTGGCATTTATTGACTCTATCTCAATGCCTTTGGCGCAAACTCTTCCACAAGTCTTTTGCTGAAAAACGCTCTCCACGTGTCAGTATTCCTCTGCGAAAAATACGCGATGAAGCAATTAGCAGTAAATATGATGTTATTGCGATACCTCCAATGGCTAAAAGAATTTCCCACCAAAACACCCCCATCGGGATTCGAGTCAGCATCATGATGGGCGCGGTCAGCGGAAAATAAGAGCCATAAATAGCAATGTCACCCTCGGGATTCTCAATGGACGCAGCGGCCAACAGATAGGCCAACAGCGGCGGAATGATCGCGGGAATCATGTAGTACTGAGCGTCTGATTCTTGGTCAACTGATGCGCCTATCGCTGCAAAAATACAGGCATACATAAAGTACCCTAGCGCAAAAAAGACCACGGTAGCCGCAACCATCAGAGGCCAGTTGACATCCAGCAAAAAGCTCAGTTGGGATTGCGACGCCATCCAACTCTCAAGGTCCAAGCTCACTGAAGATTCCGCGGATGTTTTGAGCAAATCGTTTGTCTCGAGCCAATGACCTCCGGCAAAATAAACAAGCCAACCCAACACAGATAACAATCCAAATTGTGTCAAACCAACCAATCCGATTCCAATAATTTTGCCTGTCATGAGCTGCATGGGCGTGACCACACTAATCACCACTTCAACAATGCGATTCGATTTTTCTTCGATAACACCACGCATTACGTGCATGCCATATACCATAATTTGAAGGAAAAGAATGGCACTAAAAAAGAACCCGATAAGCGCTCGGCCCGAGGCATTTCCGTCACGGGTGACTACATCCTCTCCAACAAGTTGAATGGATGTCTTCAAACGTTTGTAGACTGAGTAATCCAACTCCAAGTCGCGCTTCACTTTGAACCTTTCAATGGCAGAGGCCAGATCATTGGAAATGAGCCGTTCCGTGGACATCGCCGGCGCTTTCTCATAAAAATATTTGGCACTCGAATGTTGGAGTATTCCATCATCAAAGAAAACCATCAAATCAAAATCAGATTGCATGAACGCTTCATCGGCCATGGATTCTGTTGCAAATCGGTAAGTCAGCGTTGAGCGCTCCGGAAAACAGTCGGGATGAATCGGCAGCCACACCTCACGGCGGTCATCAAACCGCGAAATCAATTCGGATGCGTCCACGATGAGCACTTTTGATTCTTCTTCAGAACCAGACTCCAACCAGACACCGATGCCAATACTCCCTGCAAAAAGCGCGGGAATAAGCAGTGTTCCAATCAAAAATGCCTTGCGCCGCACGCGCGTGATCCATTCCCTATAAATGATATGCCTCAACGTACTCATGCTGCAGGGTTTGAAGTTTCATCCACTGCCTGCATGAACACATCGCGCATGCTCGGTTGCCATTCACGACAGGATGTCATTTGAACTTCTCCTGAAATCCAATGAATCCATTGCGATGAATCCGTTTCAGGAGACAATCGAAGCATTGCTGTATGTTCACCCGGTCGAGGGGAATCAGTAACCACTTCCAATAATTCCGCGCTCGCACCAACGGCGATAGTAAACTGCATCACCGTGCCACGAAAAGCAACTTGAATCCGACCGTCACGGGCGTTATCTCTCAGGGCTTGAACCGGACCGTTCAAGACCAATTTTCCATGGTGCAGCAGCGCGACTTCATCACACATCTCTTCCACACTCCCCATGTCATGAGTCGATAATATTATGGAAGTGTCTCCCTGATCGCTCATCTCCTTTATGGTACTCCGCACGAGTTGCGCATTAATGGGGTCAAATCCACTCAATGGCTCATCCAAAATCAGCAAATCTGGTGCGTGCAAAATGGAAAGGATAAATTGGATTTTCTGCGCCATTCCCTTGCTCACTTCGCTGACCTCTTTGTTCCACCAGCCATCAACCTCCAACTTCTCAAACCAGTGCTTGAGCTTGGTTCTCGCATCGTCTTTTTTCATGCCGCGCAATTGGGCAAAATAAAGTGCCTGCTCGCCCACGCGCATTGTTTTATACAGACCGCGTTCCTCTGGTAAGTATCCGATTCGGTGCAAATGGCCACGCGACAGCGACTCACCAAAGAATGATATTGAACCTGTATCCATGCTGGTGATGCCATTGAGCATGCGCAACAATGTCGTTTTTCCAGCGCCGTTGGGGCCCAGCAAACCGAATACTTTGCCCCTAGGCACTTCGAAATGCACGGCGTCTAACGCTTTTTGTGTTCCGTACGATTTCGAAACTTGATCAATGACCAACGCAGCTCCTTTTTCCATTGGAAGCGAAGTTAATGGTCAGGTGAACATATCTCGTACTTTATCGAAAAAGCCCCGTTCTTGGTGATCCGGATCCGGATTGAAATTCTCCGATTCACGCAATTGCTCGAGCAATTTGCGTTCGTCCTTGGAAAGTTTTTTCGGAGTCCAAACGTTGATATTGACGAGTAAATCACCCTGACCATAGCTATCGACTGCCGGTAGACCTTTGCCACGAAGACGAACAATACGGCCACTTTGAGTGCCTGCCTCAATCGTGATTTTGGCCTTACTTCCGAGCAAAGGAACTTCGATCTGAGCTCCAAGAGCGGAATCCGTAAAGGAGATGTAACAATCATGGTGCAGGTTCTTTCCATTGCGTTGGAAAGCATCATGCGTAACAGCTTCTATGACAACAAGCAAATCTCCGGGCACACCGCCCATGGGTGCGCCGTTGCCTTCACCTCTGACGCTTAATTGCATGCCATCCTCCACGCCGCCGGGGATGTCTATGCTTACCACAGCCTCTTTCCTTACCATGCCCCACTCGTCTGAACCGGAAGGACGATTCTTAACGGATTGACCACTGCCTTGGCATTGCGGACAGGTCGACGCAGTTTGCATCTGACCCAAAATCGTGTTCTGGATCCGACGTACTTGGCCTGTGCCCTGGCAAGTCTGACAATCGCTGTACTCCGATCCATCGGCCTGAACCTGCTTGAAGACCTTTACTTTCTTCTCAACACCCGTGGCAATTTCCTCCAGCGTGAGCTTAACCTTTATCCGGAGATTGGATCCCTTCATGCGCCGACGGCGACCACCAGAAGACTGCCCTCCTCCAAATCCTCCACCAAAAACATCTCCAAATTGGCTGAAAATGTCTTCCATATTCATGCCCCCAAATCCCGCTCCACCCGGGCCACCTCCTCCCTTCAACCCATCGTGACCAAATCGATCGTATTGCGCACGCTTTTGATCATCTTGAAGTACCTCATAGGCTTCTGCCGCCTCTTTGAACCTCTCTTCCGCCTGTGAATCATCCGGGTTTTTGTCCGGATGATACTTCAAGGCAAGCTTTCTGTAGGCCCGCTTAACATCTGCTCCAGATGCTTTCCGATCAACCCCTAAAATTTCATAGTAATCGCGCTTCGCCATGATTTCATTGCATTATTCACCAACCACAACCTTCGTGTACCGGATGACCACATCATTCAATTTGTACCCCGCTTCAACCGCATCTACCACCTTGCCCTTGTATTCCGGCGAGGGAATTCGAGTGATGGCTTCGTGCACATCCACATCGAAAAGATCGCCCGGATTCACATCAATTTGCTGAATGCCTTGGCCCTCCATCAATTGCTTAAATTTTGTATGTATCAGCGCTTGCCCTTCTTTCAGCGCGTCCGCGTCCTGCACATCTTTTGATGCCTGCTCCGCTCGTGAGAAATCGTCCAAAATAGGAAGCATCTTTTCCAACGAATCACGAGATGCATTTCGAATCAGGTCCACTCGCTCTCGCGTTGTGCGCTTTCGAAAATTATCGAATTCAGCATAAAGACGCAGGTAACGTTCCTGCCAATCCGTCTGCTCG
>DDEH01000020.1:0-9695 GCA_002336085.1 Flavobacteriales bacterium UBA1959
CCACACAGAACGGAAAATTCAAATGCTACAGGAATAAAAGCGGGTAAATTCTCAATCAATGAAAAGCTTGGCTTACCTCCAATATTCATCGGCCAATCTGATATCATAAAATACCACATCCCCAAGAAAGCCAAAGTAGTCCCCGTCATTGCATACATGAATGCCGCAATGCCCAATCGGGTTCTCTTTACTCCAATGATGGGATCAATTCCGTGAACGGGAAAAGGCGAAAAAACATCTTTGACCCGAATGCCTTTCGCTACCAATGCAGATGCCGCATCTTTCAGCGTATCGTCATCATCATACATTACATGGAATACCTTATTCATGGCTGCGAGGGTCGGTTATTTTCTTGTGCTTTTTTGTAATTCTCACCGCTCGACTTCAGGATTGTCTTCAGCTCGTTTAGTGCCAAAACTGGAAAAAATCGAGCAAACCCAAGGAAAAGAGTTCCGAAAATACCGAGTGTTCCTACGAAGACACCAATATCGATTTGGGTCGGGTGGAATTCACCCCAGCTCGATGGGTCGTAATCCCTGTGGATCGAAGTAACAATGATCACATAACGCTCAAACCACATTCCGATATTCACGACGATAGACAGGGCAAAAGTGGCAACCAAACTTCGTCGAATCTTTTTAAACCAAAACAATTGGGGGCTTATGACATTGCATGTCATCATTATCCAGTAAGCCCAGCTATATGGTCCACTAAAACGATTGATAAATGCGTAGCTCTCGTATTCAACTCCTGAATACCATGAGATGAACAATTCTGTCAGATACGCGACACCGACTATGGAGCCGGTTACGATAATAACTATGTTCATGTATTCAACGTGCTTTACGTGAATGTAATTCTCCAATTTCATGCCCTTTCGCATGATTAGAAGCAGTGTCTGAACCATCGCAAAACCCGAGAAAACTGCACCTGACACAAAATAAGGAGGGAAAATGGTCGTGTGCCAGCCCGGTATGACGGAAGTGGCAAAGTCCATGGATACGATGGAGTGAACCGAAAATACCAGCGGTGTAGCAATCCCAGCCAAAACCAATGAGACTTCCTCAAAGCGATTCCAATGCTTCGCGCGGCCGCTCCAACCAAAGCTCAGCAAACCATATGCCTTCTTCGCAAATGGCTTTGTCATCCGGTCACGGATGGTTGCAAAATCGGGAATCAATCCGATGTACCAGAAAACCAATGAAACCGAGAAGTAAGTCGAAATAGCGAACACATCCCAGAGCAATGGACTATTGAAATTCACCCACAACGATCCAAATTGATTTGGAAGTGGCAAAACCCAGTAGCTCACCCAAATTCGCCCCATGTGAATGCCCGGGAAAATCGCCGCCATGATGACAGCAAAAATGGTCATTGCCTCAGCTGATCTGTTAATCGCCATTCGCCATTTTTGACGAAAAAGCAGTAAAACGGCTGAAATCAAGGTTCCCGCGTGACCAATTCCAACCCACCAAACGAAGTTGGTAATGTCCCAAGCCCATCCTACTGTTTTGTTCAATCCCCAAACTCCAATGCCCGTTCCTAGTAGGTATAAAATGCAACCAACGCCATAAACCGCGATGATGCTCGAGATCGTAATCATGATTTTCCATCCGAGGGGGGCGGAGCCTATGATAGGACCTACCACATCATCGGTGATATCTTTGTATGACTTGTTCCCCAGTATTAGAGGATCCCGAATGGCAGCTTCTCTTTGCATAATCCTATCAGGCTTGTTTAGGTTCTACGTTACGCACCTTGGTCATATAGAAGATATTCGGCTTCACTCCTATCTCCTCTAATGCATGATACGATCGATTATTCTTAGCGTTTTTCGCTACGAGTGATGTTGGATCGTTTAAATCTCCGAATGAAATAGCTCCCGTTGAGCAGGCCGTCGAGCAGGCACAAGAAACCAAGTCATCCGTCAAAGGCACGCCTTTTTTCTTAGCCTCAAGCTTTGACGATTGTATCATTTGGACACAAAGACTGCATTTCTCCATAACACCCCTGCTTCGAACCGTCACATCTGGATTCAAAACCATGCGCATGAGACTGTCCTGAGCAGGATTGAAGTTTCCGAATTTTTTGTAGCCGGGATAATTGAACCAATTAAAACGACGAACCTTATACGGACAGTTATTCGCACAATAACGTGTTCCGATACATCGGTTGTACGTCATTTGATTCAATCCTTCGTTCGAGTGTGTCGTGGCAGCAACCGGGCATACTGTTTCGCAAGGTGCATGGTTACAATGCTGGCACATCATTGGCATGTGAACCGTCTGAGGATTCTCAGAGGGGTCTTCCATTTTTCTGTAAGATGCAATGATATTTTCACCCTCTTCTTCTCCTCTCTCTAAACTATAATCCGATGCAAAAAAGCGGTCAATCCGCAACCAGTGCATATCACGATGCCTTCGAACTTCATCCTTACCAACTACAGGAACATTATTTTCAATGTGACAGGCAACAACACATGCACTACATCCGGTGCAGGAAGTCAAGTCAACGGTCATTCCCCAACGGTGGCCAACATTTTCAACAGGATGCTCGTGCCACAAGTCGAAAGCCTCCGTTGGCTTTGCGTCCTGAGCATTGATTATCCCATCATTATTTACATCCTCGTGAACAGCAAGCTTGATTGATTCGTTCCAAGAGGCGTCTCCCTTCTTCGCATCCTTCTCTCCAAAATAACTGTCCAGGTTTGTCTCTTTTACAATACTGTCGCGGCCCATAAATGTATTATGGATTTGAGTGCACGCGAGAGGATAGACTTCACCTGTTGGTTCAACCTCGACGTCGAATTGGTGGTAATCCAAAAAACCATTGCTAGCGTTTACCCAAGGAAACACATTCTTTCCTACAGGAATCAACTGGCCTTTCTCATCCGTTAAAAACGATCCGTTTTCACCTGATTGAAAAGCAGCTTTTCCGATGGTTTCACCTTCAGCTCCTCGGCCATAGCCAAGCGCTATGCCAATCGTACCTGCTGCCTGGCCCGGCATCGGGAAAACAGGCAGTGACATAGAACTGCCCCCAACCGATACTTTCACCAAACTTGCCGGTTTTTCTTGACCAATAAATCCATTTAACCCCAACGCATCGACATCAGAATGCGCCATAGTCACATAATTATCCCAAGTAACTTTTGTCAGAGGATCCGGAGTTTCTTGGAGCATTGGATTGGATGCATGCTGCCCCGCTCCCATAGTAGTCTTCTGATAAAGCGCCAATTCAAAAACACCTCCTGAACGTCCGTTCAAGGACTGGATGGCTTCCGAAACATCTAGGCCGCCATATGCTCTTTGAGAAACCGTTTTGGGCGATTTCGGAACGTATCCGTCATGAACGGACTTATTCCACTCAGGATCGGTATACATGGACTCCACGGTGTAGTCCGGGCTGTGCGTCTGCCTTAAAAAAGAATACCAGTCCAGTTGCTGATTTGTCCAAGCCAAAAGACTTTCACCCCAATGTCTCGTGCTATTTAGCGGTGAAATTGTAGGCTGAACCAAATCGATCCGAGATGTCTCAATCTGTAAATCTCCCCATGTTTCTAACCAGTGATGCGTGGGCGCTATCAAATCACATTTGACAGCCGTTTCATCTGCGAACATTGAGGTACTCACTGACGTTTTCACTCGACCGAGAGCATCCGCGAAAGAGCCTCCATTTATCGAATCATAAACAGGATTACAATCAGCAACTATCAGCGTACTGATCTTGCCTTCATTCATATCTGTTGTGAGCTTGGCAAGTGCTTTGCTCGAGCCCTCAAACAGGGCATTGTCTTCAAAATATACTGTCGTACCAACAGCATTCAACAGTTCATTGATTGCATTCACAACTCGCTGTAAGTTGAGATCGTTTGAACCGGCCACAACCAAAGCATTTTTTCCCGCAGCTTTTAGGTCTTTTGCGGCCATTTCAATCGCGCTCAAGACTTCCTGAGGCAGCTGACCCGCCTCTCCTTTGCCGCTTAAAGCTTGAAGCAATGCCGTGGCAACCTTGCCATGTTCTGACGGCTTGACTCTTGTTCGGTAGTCTGCGTTCGACCCCGATAGGCTCATGTTTGTTTCAAAAACATGCAATCGAGACATCTCACCATTTTCTGGAACGCGTGTTTTGGTCCAATTCCCCTCGTAATAAACGGAATCCGCGAATGTCCCTAAGAAATCAGCACCAATAGATACAACGGTCTTTGCTTGGTCAAATTTGTAAGACGGAAATGATGGAGAATCATAATCTATGCGTGCAGCCTCTCGGAAAGCGCCATAATCCACCGCGTCATATTGAACGTGCTCCAGTCCTGATTTGGCAATTGCCCTTTGGATGGAAGGACTTAGAACTGTGTTCGTGAGAATCACATTGCGCGTTCCTTCAGCAATGCTCTTCTGAACACGCTTATCTACCTCAGGCCATGAACTTGTTGCACCTTGAATGAATGGTGTAGCAACTCTGGCACTATCGTATAGTGTAAGCACTGACGCAATCACTCTGGCATTGGCGCTACCAATGCCCGTTTTGGGATTCGATTTGACAAAAATGGGTCTTCCCTCTCTCGTTTTCACGAGAACGTTGACGTAATCCTGACCGTCATAATACGTGCTCGCATAATAATTTGCGACGCCCGGAGTCACTTCCTCTGGTTTGTTGGTGTAAGGAATACTCTTAATAACTGGAGTCTCACACGCAGCCAAAGTTGCCGCCGTGAGGCCAAAGCCCATAAACTTCAAAAAGTCCCTCCGACCTGTATGAGTGGACTCAAGGCGCTCATCAGTTAAAAACTCGTCCACAGATTGGCCTTCAGGAAATTCTTGTCCTTGAATTTTCTTAAACGCCTCCGTTTCTTGAAGCTCGTCCCTTCCGGACCAATAACGTTTTGTGTTTGCCATAAGGCTGCTATTCGAGGTTCATAAATGGTGGTCAATAATGGCACTTGGCACACTCCCAGCCGCCGAGCTCCTTTACCGTGATTTTGCCGTCTTCCATGTACTTGCGAAGCTCTTCATTGCCGCGAAGGTTATCCTTAAGTCGGTGATGAATTTCCTCATAGTACCCACTGCTCGCCAAGTCAATCTCAGCTTTATTGTGGCATTCAATGCACCAACCCATGGTGAGGGTTGGCTTTGACAATTCAATAAGTCCGGGATATTTATCCACTAGTTGATTGATATCGTCCACTTCCGCAACGCGTCCAACCGTGTAAGTTTCGACGTCACCGTGGCAGTTCTGGCACTGCAATCCCCCCACTACAACGTGCTGTTGATGGCTGAAAAATACATGGTCAGGAAGGTTATGCACCTTGTTCCATCGGATAGGATCACCCTCATAAGAATCTTGAGGAGCGATAAATCCATTCTGTCCAGATCCATCGACGTAGGTTCCAGAAGCGGGGTCAAAACCTATGGCATCGTAAATTTTTGCTATCTCTGTTTCGCCATAGCGACGTCCTTTCTTAACTGCCTTGTGACAGTTCATGCAAACATTTGTCGACGGGATTCCTGCATGCTTGGACTCATATGCACTGTGGTGGCAATACTTGCAGTCCACCTCATTCTCACAAACGTGAACGCTGTGAATAAACTTCACTGGTTGGTTGGGCTTGTAGCCTTCGACGACCCCAACACGCATTAGTCCTTGATAACCAAGAACCGCTCCATAAGCCACGAAAAACAATCCAATTAGCGTTACCGGCAAGCGATTGTCCCACGTCCAATTGCGAAGACGCATGCCGTACGACTCATCTTCTAGCAACTCATCGCCCGACTTTTCCAATGAAGCGTTGATTAGACTTCTGCTCACCCCAGCTGCCGACATGGCAATAATCAGGAACAAAACCAGAAGCATCAAAAACCATACCCCAGAGGAATCCGAAGATTCCATGATTGGCAATTCATCAACAGTGACGCAATCTGAACCTGAATCAGCCACCGGAGCCACATCTGGCGGGTTCTGAACATAGGCCATAATATTCTTTACATCTTCCGGTGATACCGCCTGGGCAGTCATCCATCCGTATGTTGGAACGTAGCGCTCAACAAGTGACTTGATGTACTTGTCTCCTGTCTCCGCTGCGCCTTGAGGATTTTGAATCCACTGAACCAAGAGTTCGTCTGAAGAACCCCAACGTTCAGCAATCCCTCCAAGGCCAGGGGCAGCCAACACTTCATTTGTTACTTTGTGGCAGGAAGCACAATTCGCGTTGAACAAGGCTTGTCCCAACTCGACATCGCCGTCGTCCCAAATGCCCGCGATCGAGGCAGTTGCCGAAAAAAGGAGGCACACCGCAAGACTGTATCTAAAGACCCTCAAGCCCATATTAGCCCCCATGTAATTTGCTTTTCGCATCACAAAAAATGTCACTCTTTACTCGTGTAAAATTAAGCATTAACCCGCAATAAAACAGGGCTTTTCAAGCCAATAAAGTGAATGCTTTTGTTCCTCGTCTAAAACAAGATTTACAATCAACTGCTTGCCAGTGTTTTATGTGTTTTTTTGACGATTATTTTCCATGACTTTTCTGTGACATTTAATTGACAAGGGCTCAAGAAGTCCCGTACCGCTTCATTCCATAACTTTATCGCCCATGCCCAGACCAATGAAACACGCGCTTCGCGCAATCGCACATTCGAAAGCAGTGCTTTTAGGGCTCGGCTTGGCATGTGGATTCGCCAACACAGGACTTACTCAAGAAGACGCGGCATGGTGGAAGGGGTTGTTCCAACAGAAACAAGCCATGTGCGATTCGTCCACTTCCCCGAACGACGTTCCGCTGGAGCCCGTTCACGAATTTGGCAAATCAACAGCACGCCCCGAACACAATCTGGATTCTGATTCGGCAAACCTCGAAGATCTTCAGGCTGTAGACTTAAAGCCTAATTTGAATCGAACAGAAGGGAATTATGACTTGGTTCTAGACCCCCGAATAGCTCAACTAGACTCCGTCTGGCAGACCCTAGATCATCCTATTCGCGGATTTCGAGTTCAACTGTTTTCAGGAAACCTACAGGCCGCTCGAGAATTTCGTTCGATAGCAAGGAAAGCTTCAAATTATCCCGTGTATCTCTCTTCCATGCCCCCCAATTACCGAATCACCTTGGGTGATTTTCGAAACAAGTGGGCCGCAGAAAACGAAAAGCAGAAATGGCTTGCGAAATTTCCCCTTTCCCTAGTTATTCCTATGGAAATAAAGCTGCCTTTGTTGCAAGGCAAGTCCCAGGAATAAAGACGAAAACGTTCGGGAATCAATCTTCCAGCGTCTGCTTGACTTCTACCTCTTCATAAGCCTCAATCACATCGCCTACTTTGATATCGTTGAATCGATCCACGTTGAGTCCGCACTCGAAGCCTTTTGAAACCTCTTTCGCATCGTCCTTGAATCTTTTCAGTGACCCCAGTGTTCCTGTGTATGCCACGACGCCTTCGCGGACCACACGAATCTTGTTGTTCCGATGGATTTTACCATCCAAAACAAAACACCCTGCGATTGTACCAACCTTAGAGATTTTGAAGGTTTCACGGATTTCCGCTGATCCCACAACTTTCTCTTCAATCTTGGCAGACAATAGGCCTTCCATGGCATCCTTCATCTCTTCAATCGCCTTGTAAATGATCGAATAAAGTTTGATTTGAATGCCTTCCTTCTCAGCGAGCTTTCGGGCCGCACCGCTCGGACGAACTTGGAACCCGATGATGATTGCAGAAGATGCAGAAGCCAGCAAAATATCTGATTCTGAGACCTGACCAACTGCCTTGTGAATGATGTTCACTTGAACTTTTTCAGTGCTCAATTTCTGCAACGAATCACTCAGTGCCTCAATAGAACCGTCCACGTCGCCTTTAACAATGAGGTTCAACTCTTTAAATTCTCCTACTGCAATTCGTCTGCCGAGCTCTTCTAAAGTGACAGAGCGTTGAGACCGTACACCTTGTTCACGCTGCAATTGCTGACGTTTGATGGCAATATTACGCGACTCCCGTTCATCATCAAATACATGGAATTTATCTCCAGCACTTGGTGCACCGTCAAAGCCTAAAATTGAAACCGGTACAGAAGGTCCTGCCTCCTCAACCCGTGTTCCACGTTCATTGAACATTGCCTTGACTTTACCGGAAAATTGACCCGCCAACAGCGGATCTCCAATGCGCAATGTGCCGCCTTCAACAAGCAAGTTCGTTACATAACCACGGCCCTTGTCCAAAGAGCTTTCCACAACCGTTCCGATTGCACGTTTCTTGGAGTTTGCCTTGAGATCAAGCAATTCAGCTTCCAGCAAAACCTTTTCCAAAAGCTGCTGAACATTCGTGCCATTTTTCGCAGATATCTCTTGGCTCTGGAACTTTCCACCCCATTCCTCAACAAGGACATTCAATTCAGAGAGCTCTTGTCGAATTTTGTCCGCATTCGCCTCTGGACGATCCATCTTGTTCAGCGCTATAACCATAGGAATACCTGCAGCCTGAGCGTGGTTAATGGCTTCTTTCGTCTGCGGCATAACCGCGTCATCCGCGGCAACAACGATTACCGCAATGTCTGTGACTTGAGCACCCCTTGCACGCATTGCCGTAAAGGCTTCGTGACCCGGTGTATCAAGAAAAGTCATTTTACCCCCATCAGCCAATGTTACATGGTACGCACCGATATGTTGAGTAATTCCTCCTGCCTCACCCGCAATGACATTTGCATTTCGAATGCCGTCCAACAGCGATGTCTTGCCATGATCAACGTGTCCCATGACCGTCACAATCGGCGGTCGCGACGCCAGATCAGCTTCGTCATCCATTTCAATCTCAATGGATTCCTGAACATCTGCGCTAACAAAATTCGCTTCATAACCAAACTCTTCAGAGATAATCGTAATCGTCTCTGAATCCAGTCGCTGGTTGATGGAAACCATGATTCCCAGAGTCATGCAAGCGGAAATTACCTCATTGACATTGGCATTCATCATGCTTGCCAATTCCGCGACAGTAACGAACTCGGTGAGCTGCAACGTCATTGCATCCTCCTCCTGGCGAGCCAACTCTTGCTCTTGACGTTCTTGAACCGCACTTCGTTTGGCACGACGCATCTTCGCCGAATTGGACTTCTTCCCTCCGCTTAGACGCGCGAGCGTGTCCTTAATTTCTTTCTGTATATCCGCTTGGCTAACCTCCTTCTTTGGCTCATTGCGTCGCGTTCGAGAGCGGGTGTCAGGTCGAGCAGCTCCACCAGATGTACGCGCAGTTTTTTCAACATCCACCTTGGTGATGCGCTTTCGTTTCCGCTTATTGTCTTCGGATTTCGCTCCAGGCGTTCTCTTCTTCTCGACCGGCAAGACAATCTTACCCACTACCGTCGGTCCGGTCAACTTCTCAATTTTCGTTTCGTGCTTTTCCACAGGCTTCACCTGCGGTGCACTCGCAATTTCCGCAGCTGTATTGGCTTCCGCCACTGCCTTGGCTTTTTCCTCTGCCTGCAACGCAGCCTCTTTCTTAGAAATTTCAGCTGACTTCTTCGCTAGCTTGGCCTTCTCTGCCAGTTTCTCCTGTTTCGTCTTTGGCTTTGACTTCTTAGTTACTGCGTCTAGATCCACCTTGCCCAACACTTTCATTGGCGCATCCACTACCAAAGATGCCTTTGGTGGCGTTTTGTCCTCTGGCGCTTTCACTTCAGAGGCTGGGATGGCTTCAGCAATGGGCGCCGGCTC
>DDEH01000020.1:10080-18028 GCA_002336085.1 Flavobacteriales bacterium UBA1959
TACTTCTGGCGCAGGAATTGGCTTCGCCGCAGGAACAGGAGTTTCCTCTGGTGCCTCTGCCGTCTCAATACGCTCAACTACAGGTTGTTGCTGGCTTTTTTGAAAAATAGAAAGATCCAATTCTACCTCGGGTTCTTCCGCCACCTTCGGCTTTTTGCGCGCCGATGCCAAGGTGACGCTTGCGCGCTCGATCACAGCTCGGTTCGAAGAGCTCACCGCTTTTTCTTTCGAGGCCTTCTCATCTTGGAAATTGGCACGAACCAAAGCCACAGCAGAAGCATCGATCTTGGTACTAGGCTTAGCATCCACCTCGATGCCCTTGCCCGCCAAGAAATCAACAATGGTTTGGATGCCTAAGTTGAACTCACGGGCAATGAGATTAAGTCTTACGGGTTTGTTAGCGTCGGCCATTGGCGAAATAAGGGCTTAGAAATGCGAATTTAATAGGGAAATCGGTCTTTCGACGGGAATTAGGACAATTCGTCTTTCAAGATTTTCAAGACTTCCCGAATGGTCTCTAACTCGAGATCTGTTCGGTTCACCAAAAAATCTTCGTCTCGGTTCAAAACGGAACGAGCCGTTTCAAGTCCGATTTTGACGAACTCCTCAAGAATCCACGCATCGATTTCATCTGAGAACTCCGTCAACTCAACGTCATCTGACGTGTCATCAATGTCACGATAAACATCGATTTCATAGTTGGTTAAAAGGCCTGCAAGTTTAATGTTGTTCCCGCCTTTTCCAATGGCGAGGCTCACTTGGTCAGACTTCATATAAACCTTGGCTTCGCGGGTTTCTTCATTCAATTCGATCGAAGAAATCTTCGCTGGGCTCAAAGATCGAGTTACAAGCAATTGCTCGTTTTCAGTGAAGTTAATCACGTCGATATTCTCATTCTTCAACTCACGGACAATGCTGTGAATACGTGATCCTTTCATGCCCACGCAAGCCCCAACTGGATCCACACGCTCATCGTAGGATTCCACGGCAACTTTTGCACGCTCACCGGGAGCACGCACTACTTTCTTAATGGTGATGAGACCGTCCGCAATCTCAGGAACTTCTTGCTCAAACAAACGCTCCAAGAACTCCGGTGCCGTCCGCGATAACACGATACGAGGGGTGTTGTTCTTCATTTCCACTGCGGAAACGACCGCCCGAACAGTATCGCCTTTCTTGAAGAAGTCTCCAGGGATTTGGCTCTCTCTGGGCATGACCACCTCATTGTCTTCATCGTCTACGAGCAAAATCTCTCGCTTCCAAATTTGGTAAACCTCTGCCGAAATGACCTCACCTACGCGCTCTTTGTAAAGCTGATAGATGGCATCTTTCTCCAAGTCCATGATTCGACCGGCAAGGTTTTGTCGCAACGACAAAACGTTTCGTCGGCCGAATGATTCCAATTTAATCTCTTCCGAAACTTCCTCACCCACCTCAAAATCATCCTCAATCTTCAACGCCTCAGAAAGGGCAATTTCTTCGTTTTCATCTTCCACTTCATCGTTCGCAACGATGACTCGGTTTCTCCAAATCTCCAGGTCACCCTTGTCAGGATTTATGATAATGTCAAAGTTCGAATCGTCCCCATATTTCTTAAGAATCATGGCTCGGAAAACATCTTCTAAAATGCCCATCATAACCTCTCGGTCGATGTTCTTATAATCTTTGAATTCCTTAAAGGAATCTACCAAATTGAGCTGTGTCATGCTTTCAATGTTTGCTGCTCGCAGTTAAAAATGACTGATTGTAGTCTTATTTATTTTTTGAATAAAACTTGAACCTTCGTCCAGTCCAAATTCTCCAATGAATAGGTGTGGTCCTCCTCAACCCATTCCTTGGCTTTGCGCCCTTCTATACGTTTCTTCTCACGGGTTTGGATAACAATTTCTTCCGGTGTTGCCGAAATCAATTTTCCTATAACTTTCCCGGCTTCGGTAATTTTTAATTGAACATCACGGCCAATATTCTTTAAATATTGCCTGTGGATTTTCAGCGGCTGGTCCAATCCCGGCGAACTGACATCCAATGAAAAATCTTCTAAATCACGATCCAGTTCACCCTCCAAATGACGGCTCAATTCAATGCACTTGGATATGCTTGTCCCCTCGTCATCGTCCAGCAAAATCGAAATCGCATTGCCCTCACTGACGCGCACATCCACAACAAAGCCCGCACCCCCTTCGAGGTAAGCCTTGGATAGATCACGTATCATTTTTTCTTGGATCACGATTGCGCGGTTGGTGTAGATCAAGTGATTGAATCGCTGCTGAAATCAGCAACAAAAAAGAGGGGTGTTGGACCCCTCTTTTAATTCTTTCTCTTTTGTTATCCATGCAAAGATAGAGCAATCTCATGGAATTCCTGATGCGAGGTTCGCTAATGTGGCACTATTTTCGGCAAGAGCATTCATTTTAAACCTTGCCATCGCCATGTCCTACGTCCTGCAGATGATTGAAGAGGGGGAGCATCAAACCCAAGACTTCAAAATGCGCGTGGACGATGCCCGAAAAATTGCAAAAACAATTGTCGCCTTCGCCAACAGCGATGGGGGACGCTTGCTAATTGGAGTGAAAGACAATGGGAGTGTAGTTGGCGTGCGCACGGACGAAGAGGTGCATGTCATTGAAATGGCCTGTCAATCGCACTGCAAGCCACCCATTTCTTTTGAAGCCCAAGTGTGGAAATCCGAAGGGCGATCCGTTTTGGAAGTCAATGTGCCTCGCTCGGCGGGACGCCCTCATTTTTGCGAAGACCTCGAAGGAAAATGGCAAGCGTATTTGCGACAGGATGACCACATTCATCAAGCGAGTCCTGTGCAAGTAAAGGTGTGGCAGTACGAAATGCGCATCGATCGATCTGAATTTCGTTACGACCAAAACATCGGAAAGCTCTTCTCCGCATGGCGCAGCGGACGAGAATTGGCATTTCGACAAGTGGTGCGAATGGGGCGGCTGTCTTTTGCCGATACGGAGGACTTGCTATGCCTTTTGGTCGTCTGGGGGATTGTGGTGTGGCAGCGCGGACCAAAAGGATTGAAGTATGCATTGGCCAATGAAGAGGCACTAGATGAATTGGAAACCCAAGGTGCTGAATCCTTTCGATGGAAAAAATATTCCTGACTGCCAGGCAATATCCCGAACTTTGACCCGTATCATTTGTGCTAACTCTCCAAACGATTTCATGATTCACCGCCCGAATTTCCCAGGACTCATCGCATTTTGCTTTGCAATTTTGATGCAGAGCTTTGCACCTTCATTTGGGCAGATAAATGGCGGAGAATCACTAAATACACAAGTCAATCGACCTACGGGTTCTTGGTCTGATTACTATCCTTATGACCAGGCCCAAGAATTGGTGCATTGCGTAAGCCGCTCAAATGGAACCGCATTTTGGGCCGTGCGCACTGATCAGGCGCTATTCCTCTACCACGAATCCGACAACAGCATGCAGCGCCTGACTACTGTGGAAGGCATGAGCGGAAGCAATCCCACCGCACTGGCCTGGGATGAGAATGGGGAGCTGCTTGTTATAGGTTACGCCTCAGGCAAATTGGACTTGTTTTCAAATACCGGAGAATGGCTGTACACCTTCAATGACATCGCTCAAAGCAATTTAATTGGGAACAAGGCCGTACTGCAGCTTCTCTGGGATGAGTCTACCAATCCCGATATGCTCTACGCCGCATGTGGGTTTGGGGTGGTAGCGCTAAATATTCGCACGCTTGATGTGCGAGACACATGGTACCTGGAAGGTCAGCAAAATCTTAGACGATGCGCGGGCATTGCAATCCAATCGGGGGAAGCAGGTGCTTCGAACACCTTTGTGGTCTGGACCGATGCGGGAATTTTTGAAGCGCCCGTAAATCATCCATTTTTAAGTTCCCCCGAAGCTTGGACACGCTGGAGCGATGTACCGCTCGAGACTGCCGCATATGAGCATGTCGCCTTTGCCCCTGATGGAGATATCGTTGTGCACCTGAAAACAGATGAAATGTCGAGCCCCGATGCCCTGTGGTTGTTGAATGAAGGGCTATGGTCGTCGTTTCCTGGCTGGGAAAGTGGCGTCGTCTTGGACCTCGAGACGACCCAAATCAATGCAGAAGGCGATGACTGGCGGCTTGCAATAGCCGACTTTCAATCCATTCGCATCTACAATTCGAACTGGGAACTGGTGCAATTAGATTATGCGGCAGATGGAATCCCATTGCGCGTGCGTGACATGGAATTTAAAAACAGAACAACTACGAATGACAGCATCATTCTCGAAGCCTTGCAAGATGTGTTCATTGCAAACAATGAGCAAGGCCTGTTAAAAATGGACATTACGGGCGAAGAAGTGGACGACCACTGGGTCATCGACGGCCCGCCAGTGTCGCTGGTTCGGGACATTGATGCTTGGAATGACCGGGTGTGGATCGCTTCAGGAGGAATTGACGGAACATGGACCAGTATGTACCACAAGCATGGATTGTATGGGGTTGATGGCAATGATTGGCGATGGATTGCACTCGGAGAAGGGGAGAATGATGTATCAGGAATCAATGACGTGATGTGCGTATCGATTGACCCTTTGAATCCAAACCATGCATATTTCGGAACGTGGGAAGAAGGACTGATTGAAGTGTTGGATGACGAGGTCGTCAGCGTTTTTAACGATGGGAACAGCACTTTACAAGCTGCTAATTTCGGCGGTTCTCCGAGGATTGGAGTGGGTGGCGTTGATTTCGATGCACTCGGAAATCTTTGGTTTACGAACGCTTTTGCGGAAAATGCTCTGCACGTCCGGCTCCAAGATGGCTCGTTTCACATCATGAGTTTAGGCAATGCTTTGGGCAACGATGGATGGCTCGGACAGGTCCTTGCTGCTCGTAACGGCTTCATCTGGTGCATCATGCCGCGCAATCAGGGTCTGCTCGTTTACGACACCAACAAAACACCCGAAGACACCAATGACGACGATTGGCGGGTCTTGACAACTAACCCCGAAAAAGGAGGGCTGCCATCCGCAGACATCTTTTCCCTTGAGGAAGACCTAGACGGTGAAATATGGATCGGCACTGCTGCCGGACCTTGCGTTATTTACTTGCCCAGTCTTGCCTTCGATAGCAACACTCAAAATCCCGTGGCTTCGCAAATTTTGATCCAGCAGGATGGCAATTTTCAACTGCTGCTTGAAACAGAAATTATCCAAAGCATTTGCATAGATGGTGGCAATCGTAAGTGGATTGGTACTCAAAATTCTGGTGTTTACCTACTCAGTTCAGATGGCACCAAAGAAGTGGCCCATTTCGAAACTGAAAACAGTCCGCTTCCAAGCAATCAAATCTTTGACATTGCCATCAACCACCGCAACGGCGAGGTGCTCATTGGGACAGACAAAGGCATGATGGGATGGCGCAGCGACGCCAAAAATTTCACCTTGGAAATCGACAAGATCCGAGCTTATCCAAATCCTGTGACCGCTGATTTCGAGGGCTGGATTACCATCGATGGGCTTGCCTATGAATCCACTGTGCACATTACTACTTCCGCTGGTCGTGTCGTTGCGCAGATAGAATCGGAAGGTGGTCGAGCCGTATGGGACGGATTGGATTGGAACGGACAACCTGCTAGCTATGGCGTGTATCTTGTCTTTGCAACCGATGATGACGGCAACTCTGCAGGCTCAACAAAATTCGCGATCATGCGATGATGTTTTCGATAGGGCCATGGGCAATTGAAAAGTCGAGAGGCCTTATTTCGGGACCACTATCGTTCACTTCAATCAGCCAAGAATTCCATGGTTTGAGTCCCCCCATTGTTTCCGCAAAAAAGGCGAAACCACATGGCTAGTCATCGCACTCTCATTACAAGATGCAAACGACTGATAAGCGAAATTCTACGTGCTATTGAATGCGGATCTCTCGAGGTCACACAAACGCATTCAAACCCGTAACATCCAACCCTGTAATCAGCAGGTGGATGTCATGCGTGCCCTCGTAGGTGACCACCGACTCCAAATTCATCATGTGCCGCATGATGGGATACTCACCGGTAATGCCCATTCCTCCAAGCATTTGACGCGCGTCGCGGGCAACGGTCAATGCCATATCAACGTTATTGCGCTTGGCCATTGAAATCTGTGGCGAGGTCGCGCGGCCTTCGTCGCGCAATTGCCCCAATCGGTGCGTCAACAACTGGGCTTTTGTGATTTCAGTAATCATCTCAGCCAGTTTCTTCTGCTGCAACTGGAATTGACCAATTGGACGGTCAAATTGGATGCGTTCTTGGGAATAACGCAAGGCTGTATCATAGCAATCGAGCGCGGCTCCTATCGCTCCCCAAGCAATGCCATAACGCGCAGAATCAAGGCAACTCAATGGCGCCCCTAATCCATCGCGCCCCGGAAGAATATTGGTCTTTGGCACACGAACGTTGTCAAAAATTAATTCTCCCGTATCAGAAGCTCGAAGGCTCCACTTACCATGCATGGTAGGCGTGCTGAATCCTTCCATGCCCCGCTCGACAATAATGCCCTTGATCCGTCCCTCTTCATTTTTCGCCCACACCACAGCTACTTGAGCAAATGGCGCATTGGAAATCCACATCTTCGCTCCATTCAAAATAACATCGTCACCATCTTCCTTGAAGTTAGTCGTCATGCCGCCAGGGTTGGAACCGTGGTCTGGCTCAGTGAGGCCAAAACATCCCATCATTTCACCCGTAGCAAGCTTCGGAAGAAACTTTTGCTTTTGCTCCTCAGACCCGAATTTCCAAATAGGATACATGACCAAGCTACTTTGTACCGATGCCGTAGACCGCAATCCACTATCGCACCGCTCCAATTCCTGCATGATCAACCCATAACTGATTTGATCCAGGCCAGGGCCTCCATAGGCTTCGGGGATGTATGGTCCAAAAGCCCCTATCTCACCCAATCCAGGGAGCAGGTGACGTGGAAACACACATTTCTCGGCCGCATCCTCTATGATGGGGCTCACTTCTTTCTTCACCCACTCTCGGGCAGTTTCTCGAATGAGTTTGTGCTCATCTGTGAGCAAGTCATCCAAAAGGTAATAGTCGTGGCCTTGGTACAAATCCGTGCGCATGATTCAATCGTTATTGCGTTTGAGCTGCAAAGATAGGGCTCTCCGCAAGAAGAAATCCCCGAATCCTAGCGCTTCATGCGCCGTTCAGTGCTTCGTATGCCTCGTCTACTTCTAGAACGCCCGTTTGGTACGCCTGAACCGCAAGACGATCCACCAATTCATTGTTCGTGTTTCCCGCGTGTCCTTTCACCCAATGAAACTTCACCCGGTGCATGCGAAACACCACGAGGAATCGCTTCCATAAATCGGAGTTCTTCTTTTCCTTGTAATTTTTCTTTTCCCAAGAAAAGACCCACCTCTTTTCAACAGCATCGACCACATACTTTGAATCCGAATAAACATCAACCTCAAAACCCGGACGCTTGAGAGCTTCCAACGCCACAATCACTGCCAATAACTCCATTCGATTATTTGTCGTACGGCGAAAACCACCACTCATTTCCTTGCTATGTTCTCCGGACATAAGCAAAGCTCCATATCCCCCTGGGCCTGGGTTACCGCTGGCACCTCCATCCGTATAGACTATTACTTTGCTCATGACTCTGCGAGTTTTGTTGCGGCATCTCGGATCAAAGCATGCGCCGTGTGTGCGTAATACCTATGTTCCAGCTTCGCGACGTTGGCTGCAATTTGCTCGGGACTATCCTCAGGGGTCACCTTACATACAGCTTGAAAAATTACATCTCCCTCATCGTATTCCAAATTGACCCAGTGAACTGTGATCCCAGTTTCATATTTCCCTGAAGCCTTCACCGCTGTATGAACATGCATGCCATACATACCCTTCCCCCCAAAATCAGGAAGCAGTGCCGGATGAATGTTCATCATTCGCTTTCGAAAATGCGCGACCAAATCCGCAGG
>DDEH01000053.1:0-9006 GCA_002336085.1 Flavobacteriales bacterium UBA1959
TCCAAGATGAGCACTTTCGGATCGTGAATCAACGCCTGAGCGAGTCCTACGCGCTGCCTATACCCCTTGGACAGTTGCCCTATTATCTTATGCGCTTCGGGATTTAGCCCCACTTTCTCAATCATTTCTGAAACCGCCGCATGGACATCTTTGATTCCGTGCATACCTGCCGCGTATTCAAGGTATTCTCGCACATACATCTCCGTATGAATCGGATTGTGTTCCGGCAAATATCCAACGCAACTGCGGGCCTCCATGGGATGTTCTATCACATCGAAACCACAGACCGAGACCGAACCGCTTGAAGCAGGATAATACCCTGATATCAAGCGCATCAGGGTAGATTTCCCAGCTCCATTGGGTCCCAGTAAGCCCAAAACCTGCGCCGTAGGAACTTCCAACGAAACATTGGACAGCACTTTTTGCTCACCAAATGTTTTACTTACGTTTTGAATGCTAATGGCCATCGGGCGCAATTTACAATGGATCGTTGGGTTCAATGCACAAAAAAAGCCACCCCATTGCTGAGGTGGCTCGTCAAAGTCAATTCATTCGCTTTACATCATGCCGCCCATACCACCGCCCATGCCCGCTGGAGGAGCGGACGGAAGCATCTCTTCTTCTTCATCGGAGACGACGCACTCTGTAATCAAGACCATTCCCGATATGGAAACAGCATTCTCAAGTGCGACACGGGTAACCTTTGTAGGGTCAATGACACCTGCTTCAAACAAGTTCTCGAACACTTCCGTTCTAGCATTGTAACCGAAGTCCCCTTTGCCTTCCCGCACAGCATTGGCCACAACAGCCCCTTCTCCACCCGCGTTGCTCACAATCTGACGCAACGGCTCTTCTATCGCTCGGAAAACGATTTTCATGCCAGTTGTCTCGTCTGCGTTCAAGCCCTCCATCGAGGCAACAGATGCGGCAGCTCGTATGTACGCCGTTCCACCACCAGGAACAATTCCTTCTTCAACGGCAGCGCGCGTCGCGTGCAAAGCATCATCGACACGATCCTTCTTTTCCTTCATCTCCACTTCCGTAGCAGCCCCGACGTAAAGAACAGCAACTCCGCCCGCCAGCTTTGCGAGACGCTCCTGCAATTTCTCTTTGTCGTAATCGGAAGTAGTTGTCTCCACTTGCGCTTTTATTTGACCAATCCGGCCTTCAATGGCATCCTTTTCACCAGAACCGTTTACAACCGTTGTGTTGTCTTTGTCAATGGTCACTTTTTCCGCACTGCCCAAATCTTCCAACGTTACGTTTTCCAATTTCAAGCCTGTCTCCTCTGAGATGACTTGACCTCCTGTTAAAATTGCGATGTCTTGCAGCATCGCCTTTCGGCGGTCTCCAAAACCGGGAGCCTTGACAGCCGCTACCTTGAGCGAGCCTCTAATCTTATTGACAACCAACGTAGCCAAAGCTTCGCCATCGATATCCTCTGCAATGATCAACAAAGGGCGTCCGCTTTGAGCAGTTTGCTCCAAACTTGGGAGCAAATCTTTCATCGTGGAAATCTTCTTATCGTAAATCAAGATGAACGGGTTGTCCAGTTCAACCTCCATCTTCTCGCTGTTCGTCACGAAATAAGGCGACAAGTAACCGCGGTCAAACTGCATTCCCTCCACCGTTCTTACTTCCGTATCAGTTCCTTTCGCCTCCTCGACGGTAATGACACCTTCGTTACCGACCACTTTCATGGCATTGGCAATGAGGCCTCCAATCGCTTCATCATTGTTTGCTGAAATTGTAGCGACTTGCTCAATCTTGGATATATCGCTTCCAACTTCGCGAGAGATATTTTGCAACTCGGAAACAATGGCCTTGGTAGCCTTGTGCATTCCACGCTTCAAATCCATCGGGTTCGCTCCTGCTGCAACATTGCGTAAACCTTCTGCAATGAGCGCTTGAGCCAATACCGTAGCAGTCGTAGTGCCATCTCCAGCCACATCGGCTGTCTTGGAGGCAACTTCCTTGACCATTTGAGCCCCCATGTTCTCCAAGGAGTCCTTGAGTTCAATCTCTCGTGCCACGGTCACACCATCTTTTGTGACAGCTGGAGCACCAAATTTCTTTTCAATGACTACGTTTCGACCCTTGGGACCGAGTGTAACTTTTACCGCGTCAGCAAGCTTATCGACGCCGGCCTTTAGGCCATTACGAGCGTCGGTGTTGAATTGAATATCTTTTGCCATTTCGAATGTTTTTCTTGGTTCTCTTCAAAGTTGTTTTCACACAATGGC
Source organism: Flavobacteriales bacterium UBA1959 (assembly GCA_002336085.1). Lineage (GTDB taxonomy): Bacteria > Bacteroidota > Bacteroidia > Flavobacteriales_D > Sanyastnellaceae > UA16. The sequence continues at coordinate 2,244 of DDEH01000053.1, forward strand.
GAGAATGTCGCTCTCTCGCATAATCATAAAATCAGACCCCTCAACCTGCAACTCCGTACCCGAGTACTTGCCATACAAAACCGTATCACCAACCTTTACAGTGGTAGGCTCATCAGGCTTTCCAGGACCAACAGCAACGACGGTTCCGCGCTGCGGCTTTTCTTTTGCTGTATCCGGAATGATGATTCCGCTGGCCGTTTTCTCTTCTGCTGCTGCAGGCTCCACGAGAACCCTATCGGCAAGTGGTTTGATGTTCATAGACATGCGTTTTGTTTTTTAGATTTAATGGGTAGAATCGATTTTCGTGCCAATGCACTTCACCGGACTTTTCTCTGCCTCCATGGCAGGTTTTCAACGTTCCTTGAAGCAATGTTGTCAGCATTTGGATGCATCCCAAATAAAAAACGTGCCAACCCTGTCAGGGTGGCACGTCCATTATTCGATTTCGTTGAGGAATAAATTACTCGGCCGCGGGAGTTTCCATCGGCAATGAAGTCGTTGGCAAAATGCTTTCGTCGATTCCAACATCGTCGTTCAGATCTCCGTAGAAAATCCCGGCTACAATGCATAATACGAAGAGGGCACCTGTGAGTACCCAAGTTGCTTTTACCAAGAAATCCGTTGTTTTCTGGACACCTCCGAGTTGGCTTGCGCCTTGAAAACCGGTTGCCAAGCCTCCTCCCTTCGGATTCTGAATCAAGATCACTCCACCCAAAAGGATGCACACCAACAAAATGACCGCCATTAAAAAGTATCCCATGATTGCGTTTTATTCGTTCGATGACTTCGGATGAGTATCCGGGTCGCCCAGTTTTTTTAATTGGAGTGCAAAATAAGTGCTTTTTGCTGGATAATTCAACGCCAATTGGTGGTAAGCTTTCCGCGCTTTGTCAAAAAGTCCTTGCTTGGCATAAATACGAGCCATCGTCTCCGTAACCAAAGAGGAGTCTTCCAGGATACTTTCAGAAGCCCATTTCTTGGGTTCCTGATCCTCTCTAATTGGACCGATTTTGGGGTTTTTAGCAATGAAACGATCCATCATTTGCCGCTTTTGCTGTGCTGTGGATTCCGTTGAAGAGGCGTCACTTGCTGCCTTCTGATTCTCTGGTGTCACCGGCAATTGCGCCTCACCAAACCCTACGTCAGTTGCACGGCTCATTAACCAATTGGAAAATGGCGAAGAGATGGAGTCCTGAATCAACTGCATATCTGCGGATTCAATAGGATAAGTCGTTTTATATTCTTGCGCATCACCTCCTTCCCATTGCACAACGTCGTTCTCAATCGTCCTTTCAATGGCCGAAATAAGCACCTCTCGTTCTACTGGCAAATTTGGATCGAGTCCCGACTTAGGTGACGCAGCAGGGGCAATTTCTTCGCGGGATTCAGCGGTCTCAATGCTCTGTTCATCACCACGCTCATCCACGCCACTCAAGGCCTCATGAATCATACTGGCCTCCTCAATTAATTTTGATCGGGTAATCAAATCGAAAAGAGGCTGCCGAAACGACATCGATGATGCCGCACGTAGAATGTCTTTCTCCTCGTTCATGTGCCCAGAAACGGAACTGCAACGGGCGAGAAGCATGGCAAAAACTCCAGCATAGGGATACTTATTCGACCATTCTTCCAGCCCAACTCGATCACCTGCGACCACCTCATTGGGGTGCTCTAAAAGGTGTTGGATTCTTTGGATTTGCATGACTTTTGGAGCTTAAATCATTCACCAATTTCCCAAGGTAGCATTGAAAATATCTTGAGACAATTGCTCTCCAATTTCTCGCACCAGTTCATCTTCCACCTGCAGCAAGTCCTGATCACTGGTGTAGTCTGCAAAACGCGTGAAAGTGCGCTCAAAACTCAAGTCCTGCACAATGGTATTCTCATAGCGCAGGCGAAGCCCAATCGTAAGGCGATTGGATGCGGCGGTTTCATCGCCTTGAACATTTACTGGTTTGACATCCCAAACCGTAATATCTGCAGCGTATTGCAATTCTCCATCTGAATTGATGAGACGAAGGGTTGATTGGCGTTGAATGCGGTCCCTCAATTCTTCGGCAAGCACTAGAGCGCTGGCCGCAGAAGCCAGCGGTGTAACCAACTCAAAAGCAGTAACTGAATAGGTCTTAGCTCCTGAAGTTTGGGCGCCATATGGAGAGTAAATACCACATCCCGCCAGAGTCAAAAAAAGCGTTAACAAAAATACATGGGGATTAACGCTGATGTTCATTTGAGCCCGTATTCCTTAATTTTTCGATACAATGTCCGCTCGGAAATACCCAATTCTAATGCCGCATATTTCCTACGATTGCGGTGCTTTGTCAATGCTTTTCGAATCAGCTCCTTTTCGGAATCCTGCAGCGAAAGAACCTCTTCAACTTCTTCCACATCCTGCGCAGGAAGGTTTGAATCGGAGTGATTTTCACTTTCATTCGAATGCTCCTGCAATGCTGTTTTCCATGGACTTGCTTGCCATTCAGGCGCCTTAATTTGATCGGCGCTTTCTTCTTGCTCAATTAGCCCAACAGGCAGTTGTTTTGGCGCATTTTCGGCGGGATGAAAAAGGCGATTGATCAAATCTGTATGGCGTTCAGACACCTGACTGTCCTTCATCATTTCAAACACCAATTTTTTCAAATCCTGCATGTCCTTGCGCATATCGAAAAGAACCTTGTACAAAATCTCCCTTTCATTGAGCGAGGAGGCCTCGTCTGTCACGGCCTTGCGAACGGGAAGTCGGCTGCGGTGAGATTCGGGCAGATACCCTAACAAAGTGTCCGCATCAATGGAGCGGTTCTGCTCCAAAATGGACATCTGTTCTGTCGTATTTTTCAACTGACGAATATTGCCCGGCCAAGGATAATTTTCCAAAACCTCCACAGCCTCTGGGCGCATCGACAAGGGCGGCATCTGATATTTCTCAGAAAAATCTGTCGTGAATTTTCGAAACAACAGATGAATATCTTGTGGACGATCTCGAAGGCTTGGGACTTCGATAGGCACCTGGCTTAGACGGTAGTAAAGATCTTCTCTAAACTGCCCTCTGCTTATGGCAACATCGAAGTCCACATTGGTCGCTGCCACTACGCGGACATCGGTCTTTTGAACCCGCGAAGATCCCACTCGGATGTATTCACCTGTTTCTAAGACCCTCAACAGCCGCACTTGTGTGGTCATGGGCAATTCTGCCACCTCATCGAGGAAAATAGTTCCTCCATCTGCCTCTTCAAAATATCCTTTCCTCGATTCAGTCGCGCCAGTAAATGAGCCTTTTTCATGGCCAAATAATTCAGAGTCAATCGTGCCTTCAGGAATAGCTCCGCAGTTGACGGCGATGAAAGATCCATGTTTTCGTTTGGAAAACTGATGCACGACGCGTGGCATGATTTCTTTTCCCACGCCACTCTCACCCAAAACCAACACCGACAAATCCGTAGGTGCAACCTGTGAGGCAACGGTTACTGCTCGGTCCAAAGCCGGGCTGACTCCAATGACACCAAATCTTCGTTTTATTGCTAGTGCATCCATTGCTTGATATTCAAGATTCTGGCTGATTCTTTGTTATTGTGCCAATAAGTGTCACGGGAGTACAATCATGGACATACACATTCACATAGGTACTGGGCAGTGCGTCTTCCTTGGGGAAAACAACCACTGTATTGTATGTTGTTCGGCCAAAATATTGATCTTCTTTTTTCTTTGATGTTCCTTCTACCAAAACCCGGAACGTGCGCCCAACGTACGATTTTGTGCGCTCGGCTGCGTTAACTTTTTGCACGGCCATGATTTCATGCAGGCGGCGACTTTTTACCTCCTGTGGGACGTCATCTTCAAATTTACGCTGCGCCAGTGTCCGCGGTCTTTCGCTGTAGGCAAACATGTATGCCATGTCGTATCGCATCAACTCCATGAGCGACAAGGTATCCTGGTGCTCCTCCTCTGTCTCTCCACAAAATCCTGCAATGATATCAGTCGAAGTCGCACAATCCGGCATGATACGGTGGATTGCCTCAATACGATTGAAGTACCATTCACGCGTGTACCCGCGATTCATGCGTTTTAGCACGTCACTGTTTCCCGACTGAACTGGCAGATGGATATACTTGCATACATTCTCATGCTTGGCCATCACCTCCAGCACATCGTCCGTCATATCCTTGGGATGGCTCGTTGAAAAACGGACGCGCATATCCGGGTTGACGTGCGCCACCCGATCAATCAACTCTGCAAACCTTACAACGGGCTGTGATTCATCCTTAACCACACCCTTATTATCGATGTTCCATTTGTAGCTATCCACGTTTTGCCCGAGCAATGTCACTTCCCGGTAACCGGCATCAAACAACTCATGAGCTTCTCGCACAATGCTCTCCGGATCTCTACTACGTTCGCGACCTCGGGTGAAAGGCACAACGCAAAAACTACACATGTTATCGCAGCCCCGCATGATACTAATAAATGCTGTGACTCCATTCGCGTCAAGCCTTACAGGGCTTATTTCGGCGTAAGTTTCTTCGCGACTGAGTAGAACATTCACAGCCTTTTGACCGCCATTCACTTGTTCCACTAAATTCGGAATGTCCCGATATGCATCTGGTCCAACGACCATATCGACCAGCTTTTCCTGTTCAAGCAAAGACTCCTTTAGTCGCTCTGCCATGCACCCCAAAACACCGACCACCAGATGAGGACGAGATTCTTTGGCTTGCTTAAATTGACGCAACCGAGCACGAACGCGCTGTTCTGCATTTTCCCGAATGGCGCACGTATTCAACAGGATAAGGTCAGCCTCTTCCTCCTCTCGGGTGGTCGTAAAACCGGCCTCACTCAAAATACTCGCTACAATTTCAGAATCACTGAAATTCATTTGACAGCCGTAACTCTCTAGATAAAGTTTGCGCGTGTGAGTGGGTTGGCCTGGAATTACTGTGGGACTTCCTTGCAGGACCTCGTCCAATAATTCTTTTTGACTACTTGGCTCAATATTCGACTGCATGTTTTCTACCCTTGTTAGGCAAATTTACGTCGAAAAAAATGACTGACAGAATGTCAGAGAGAAGTCCCGTGCAACGCACAGAATCAACCAAATAACTCAAATCCAAAATAGATTACAGCCAACCAGACCAGTCCTTTCACCAAAAAGAAGAGAAAGCCTGCCCAACCGATCCGCTTCAACCACATCATGGCTGGCTTTTGTTCATCACTTTTTTGCATCGTACAGCAAAGGTGATTCAGAATTCAACAAATCAAAAACCACTAGGTTATCAATGGCAATAATTGGGTGCGTCAACCAAGGACTTCCCGCTCTCTCCTTGATCCACTCACTGCTATTACAAACCAGGTATGCCGCACCTTTATCAACATAAAACCGGATGCGTTCGTCCCCTTTCATATTGTCGTCATAGAGATCTGTAAATCCCTTTTGATCAAGCAGAGCCAGCGTGATGTTTGGACTTGGGTCAGGCACTGATACAATTCGGTCTTCACGGCGGATTCCATATGCTCTCATTTGCTTTTGCAGTTCACCGAATTTTGCAAAACGGTTTTCCTGATCCCAGTGAAACCAACTCCAAATGTCGCGATCACGCTGCGTCAATATCAACTCGGAAAGCAGTCCGGTCGGCGCCACATACTTCATACGAGTGCGTAAATGCGACTCGAGCAATTGAAACGAGAGTGTCGCAATCAATACTCCCCAAATGACGAGGTGAAACCGAGGTTTTTCAAGGCGAATATGATCCAACCGATCCATGAGCCACCAAATGACCAAAGGGGTTAACAACTGGAATTCAATTAGATAGTAATCGTGCACATCCAAATTCTCAAACCACAAAACGAAGTAAACAGACAATCCTAAAACCATGAGTAAAATCAGCTGGGTCAGGCAAACTCCATTTCGCTCAGTCCTACGCAATTGAAGAGAATCTGGTTCAGAAGTGTTCTTTCGTTTCAAACAGAACACCGCGACCAAAGCCGCAAACATTGAAACACGCACATACAGGTGGTACCATTCTGGTAAAACATCTTCGCGAAATGATTGCCAAACAGAACCTATTTCCTCTGCGCCCCAAAGGGGGCGAACTGACGTCAGAAAATAAAGACTTCCAGCATCAAAATTAACCGCCTTAGACCAAAGGACCCAAACGATGCCTAGCGCCAAAGGCGCTGCAAGCCGAGGCAACCAACTCAAAGTACGGCCCCTTGCAAATGCCCAGACAGCAATAGGCAACCACCCCAATACCATTGTTGGTCGCAACAATACAGATAGACTCAGTGCTATGAAGAGTATAACCTCCATGAAGAAATGAGTCCGTTTGCCCTTTAAAATTCTCCATGACGCCCACCAACCAACAAATACCATCCCCATTGCTGAGACATTCACCAAGTAACTCGGAGCATAAAAAACGATAAGCGGTGAAGCCAAAACAAAGGTGGTTGCAAACGCAGATCTCATCGGACCAAATAAATTTCGCCCTAGGGCGAATAATGCCCAACACCCCAAAAGCCACAAAAACATGTGGGTCCATCGCATGGTAAACGGCTGCAACCCAAATATTTTCCAAGCTTTTGCATTTAGCCAGTACGTCGCCGTGAATTCGCCCACTGCTGCACCTGAACCCGTGCCGTTTCCGTGCTGAAAGTGCATCTCAGGCCTGAAAAATTCTAAATCCTCGTGAAAATAGTTGAGCGCCATTGAATAGGCATCACACTGGCGCCATTGGTGTTTTCCGTAAGGACTTTCAAAGGCAATACTAGGCCATGA
>DDEH01000053.1:9424-28560 GCA_002336085.1 Flavobacteriales bacterium UBA1959
TATCTATCCTGGCCATGCGCAATTAGGTTGCAGGTTGATTGTCCTGTGAGTTTTGTTATTCGAGACCCAATTCAAAAACACCTTTGCAAACATCCGAATTCCATCCCTTTCTTTGCATTCCTTATTAAACGTTCTCCATGTCGAAAAATTTAGTCATCGTCGAGTCCCCTGCAAAAGCCAAGACCATTGAAGGATACTTGGGCAAAGATTTTGTGGTCAAGTCGAGTTACGGGCACATCCGTGACCTCTCCAAAGGGAATGAAAGTGTCGATGTAGAGAAAGGGTTTGAACCCAAGTATGTAGTTTCCGATGACAAAAAGCAATTGGTCAAAGAACTGAAGCAAGCGGCAAAGAAGGCAGAAATTGTGTGGCTCGCGACGGACGAGGACCGAGAGGGAGAGGCCATTTCTTGGCACCTTGCAGAAACACTCGAGTTAAAACCCGAAGCGACAAAACGAATTGTTTTCTCTGAGATTACGAAAAAAGCCATTCTTAAAGCCATTGAGCGGCCACGTGAAGTGGACGTAAACCTGGTCAACGCACAACAAGCGCGAAGAATCTTGGATCGACTCGTTGGTTTTGATTTGAGTCCGGTGTTGTGGCGAAAGATCAAGCCAGGATTGAGCGCGGGTCGAGTTCAATCCGTCGCTGTCCGCATTATTGTCGAGCGGGAGAGAGAAATAGGTCAGTTCAAACCAAAAACTGATTTCCGCGTAGTTGGAGAATTTGAGGTGGATAAATTGGGAATCAAGGCTCCTTTGAACAAGCGGTTCGGATCTGAGGAGGAGGCTGCGGCGTTTGTTCAAGATTGCGTGGGAGCAAGCCATACCGTTGACTCCATAGAGATGAAGCCAACTTCCAGAAAACCAACGGCTCCATTCACAACGTCGACGCTTCAACAAGAGGCGTCGCGCAAGTTGGGTTTTTCTGTGAGCCGAACGATGCGTGTTGCTCAATCGCTCTACGAGTCTGGTCTAATCACTTACATGCGAACGGACAGCACCAACTTGAGCGATGATGCATTGGAACAAGCCAAGGGCTATATCATGTCGACCTTTGGAGATCTTTATTCCAATCCACAACAGTACCGCGGCAAAAAAGCCAAGGGAGCGCAAGAGGCGCACGAGGCCATTCGACCTTCCGATTTATCGCAAAACTCCACGACGGGCGAGCGCGACCAGGTCCGTTTGTATGATTTGATTTGGAAGCGAGCCATTTCATCGCAAATGGCCAATGCCAAACTTGAAAATACAACCGCGGTAATTTCAATTTCAACTCGGCCTGAGGTGTTCCAAGCGAAAGGCCAAGTAATCACCTTCGATGGTTTTCTCAAAGTTTACCTCGAAGGCAACGACGAAGAAGAGGACAAGGACAAGGACAAAGACAAGGACAACCGTCTTCCATCAATGACAGTTGGCCAAAGTCTTCCTCGAAACAAAGTCATTGCAACCCAAAGGTTTTCAAAACACGCTCCGAGATTTACTGAGGCGAGCCTTGTGAAACGACTTGAAGAACTGGGCATCGGCCGACCTTCAACATACGCTCCGACTGTAAGTACTGTTCAAAAACGTGGCTATGTGGAGAAAGGAGATCGGGATGGAACACCGCGCGACTTTCAAGTGATTGCTCTGGAAAATGACAAGGTAATTGCCTCAACAGAAACGGAGAATACGGGGGTGGAGCGTGCAAAACTCTTCCCTACAGACATCGGTATTGTAGTGAATGATTTTTTGATTCAACACTTTGATCAAATCATGGATTTCAACTTCACTGCTGATGTTGAGGGCCAGTTTGATGTGATTGCCCAAGGAAACATGGACTGGAGAACCATGTTGACTTCGTTCTACAAAGGCTTCAAAAAGGATGTCGACGAAACCAAGGAAAATGCCGAGCGTGCCTCTGGCGAGCGCATTCTGGGCAAGCACCCTGAGAATGGAAAGACCATCCTTGTTCGAATTGGTCGATATGGTCCAATGGCTCAAATTGGCGATCCGGAAGATGAGGAGAAGGAGTTTGCGTCAATGCTCAAGACACAAAGTCTCGAGAGCATAACACTCGAAGAGGCTCTGGACTTGTTCAAACTTCCCCGAAAGCTGGGCGAGTTGGAAGACAAAGTGGTCACAGCCGCAATAGGACGATTTGGCCCCTATGTTCGACATGATGGTTCCTTCGTGTCCATCAAAGCAGACGATGGAGATGATCCACACACAATCACGCTCGAACGAGCGATTGAATTGGTATTGGCAAAGCGAGCGGCAGATGCAAAAGCACTGATCAAAGTATTTGAAGAAGATGAGACTGTCCGTATCTTGGAAGGGCGTTATGGACCGTATATCAAGGCAGGTAAAAAGAACGTGAAAATTCCGAAAACGGAAGAGCCATTGTCCATCGACTGGGCTCGCGCGCAAGAGTTGATTGAGGAGGCTGCTAAGCGGCCTCCACGCAAGCGAAAAAAGAGCTAAAACAAGAGAAATAATCCCCGTTTCAGTGTCAGCAACCTTCAATAGCTGATACAAAAACCCCTCATCTTAGCCGCGATATTGCGGCTATGTTGGAAGGCATTTATGATCTTTTTGAATCGGTCAACACCCCTCACTATTCCAATGCGGATGGGTCGCAGCGAATAGCTGACAGGATGGACGTGCACCGATTTGACCATCAACCCGAGCTAGAAGGTGTCAAGGTAGTCCTGTTTGGAGTTTTGGACGGGCGAAAAAGCGGAGATAATGAAGGCTGCGGCGGAGCGCCACAGAGCATCCGTGAATGCTTGTATCGACTCACCCCACATCATCATTGGAATGCCACAGTAGATTTGGGCGACTTACGGCCCGGCATCACAGAGGCCGACACAGCGGCAGCCGTGCAATCGGTCTCAGCTGAACTGATGCAAATGGGAATCATTCCCATCGTAATCGGAGGCGGACAAAATTGGACATCCTCACTCTACCGCGCACTCGAACCATTTGGCGCACCCGTTGAAATGGTAACAGTTGACGCACGATTGGACTTTGGCGCCGACCCTGATGATTCCAATTCCCGGAATTTCATGAATGACATCATCCTTCATGAGCCCAATTATTTGTTTGACTACACCAACATTGGACACCAAGGTTACCTTACCGACCCAGACACATTGGAACTGCTGGAAAAGATGCAGTTCAGCTCAGTCCGATTAGGCACTGTAATGTCGGAGGTACATCGGATGGAGCCCATTTTTCGGGATGCTGATTTGGTATCATTCGACGCGGGCGCAATCAGAGGGAGCGACCATACTGCCCATAGCGAAGCAGGCCCGAACGGAATCGATGCCGCTACGGCTTGCCGCCTCGCCCGTTACGCGGGGATGAGTGATCGCGTGAAAAGCATTGGATTCTTCGAACACAACCCCGACTTGGATCGACGCAACCTAGGAGCACAATTGATGGCGCAATTAATTTGGCACGCACTTGACGGAGTTTATGCTCAAAAAGCAGACTACCCAAAGTGCAGCTTAGATGAGTACACAAAATATGTAATCGATTTGGACGAAGTGGACCAAGAGATTATCTTTCACAAGAGTCCTAAAAGTGACCGGTGGTGGATGGAAATTCCTTACCCACCACAAAAAGGAAACCACAAAAGAAGGACACATCTCGTCAGTTGTGGCCATGACGACTACCTCGAAGCCACGCATGGAAAGCTTCCTGAACGTTGGTGGGATACCTTCAAAAAGCTTGCTTAAAAAGAACGCCTTTTCAGATAATTTTCAGCCTCAAATTCACAAGTTTTAGAATTTCTCTATATTAGCGTTCTTGAGCCAGTATGGCTTTTAAGAAAACCTGCTGATAACCAACTAGTTAAAATGACTCGAATCCTCCTGCTCGCGTGCTTTTCTTTGGCAATCGTTTCCACAACGGTCGCTCAACAAGACCCGCAATTCACTCAGTGGTACATGGAACCTGCATCGTTCAATCCAGCCGTTGCCGGCAACAGTGATTTGACATGCGTTTCAGGAACATACCGCAACCAATGGGAAGGTTTGGATCGAGACCCTAATACAAGCATGCTAACAGCTCACTCCTTCGTGGATGCGCTTAAAGGAGGCGTATTGTTGAGTTTTTATCAAGATGCTTTGGGTCAAGAGACAAATACTCTGGGCAAAGTAGGATATGCATATCATCTTGAACCTCTCTCGAGTGGTGCGATTGTGAGCCTTGGACTGTCAGCGAGCATGTTCTCAAAAACTCTTGGAAACGATTGGGTAGCCATCGACGATTACACCCAAGACCAAGCGATTCCAAACAACAAAACGAGTTCCAGCGCCATAGACCTCGATTTCGGGGTGTTTGTCCGCAAACCGGGCTCCTTCTATGCAGGGTTAAGTGCTACGCATGTCCTGGAAACGGAGCTTGCAGATTTGAGCATGCAACCGCGCCGTCACATTTATGCCATGGGAGGATACAACCATCCGTTGGATGGGGATTACCTCGTTTTGCGCACGAATGTTCTTGCGAAAACTGACCTGAGCGCGACCATTGCCGATATCAATGTAAATGTCCTTTGGGACAACATGATTTGGGCCGGTTTGAGCTGGAGACCAACTGATGCAATAGCCCCTACATTCGGAGTGGAGTATGCCATGGAAGACAAGCAGCGTAACACCTACTCGAAGCAAGTTTTTCGTCTCGGATATTCCTATGATACGACCACTTCTGAATTACGGAACTACTCCTCTGGTTCTCACGAAGTGTTCCTTAGTTACTGTTTCAAATTCGAGAGCATTCCGGTGAAGAATCGATATGCAAACCCTCGATTCCTCTAAGTAACCTATAATAATAGGTAACCATTCGGAGTTATTATTCGTAATCCACTTAGGATTCACAGCCTGCAAGCAACATGAAAAAGACACTCATTATTCTCATCACAGCCGCAACACTGTTCGGCTGCTACGCCGGACCCCAAGGCGAATTGGTTGGAGTTTACCCCCGAGAAAACTGGATTCAAGTAAATCCCTATGGGATGAACTACATCCACCTCGGATCGTACACCATGGGGCCAAGTGATCAAGATGTCCCTTTTGCATTGAACACACGATCGAAGACAGTGAGCATTCCCGCTTTTTACATGGATGTTCATGAGATCTCGAACAACGAATACCGTCAGTTTACCGAATGGGTAAAAGATTCACTTTTTCGGAATACGCTTGCGGAAGATGACAATGAGGACTTCTTCTTCGCCGAAGACGCTTTAGGCAGAGAGTTGGACCGATTCATTGACAAAGGTTACATCCTAAATTGGGAGACGCCGATCGATTGGGCAGACGAAGATATTTTCGATTTGCTCTACGACGAATACTTCTTGCAGGGTTCTGACCAATTTTACAACCAAGCGAGCTATGATACGCGAAAGCTGAATTATCGCTACTGGTGGATGAACTACCAAGCTGCGGCAGGAAAAGGCGGTCTTGATGAAGAATATGGCGAAGTAAACAGCCTGAATCAATTGCACAGTATCCGCGGGCACAGCGATCGATCGCAGTTTGTCATCGAAGAAACCATCAATATATATCCGGACACTTTGGTTTGGGTTCGAGACTACACTTACTCTTATGCAGAGGACATGATGCAATACTTCTACCATCCGGCGTACGACAATTATCCTGTCGTAGGTGTTACATGGAGCCAGGCGAAGGCATTTAACTCATGGAGGACGCAGTTGATGAATAATTACCGAGGCAGCAATGGACAATCCGATGTCCAGAGATTCCGTCTGCCCACTGAGGCAGAATGGGAATATGCAGCACGAGGTGGATTGCAATTGAGCCCCTTCCCATGGGGTGGACCATACATGCGCAATGCGCAAGGGTGTCCGCTTGCAAATTTCAAGCCTATGCGTGGTGATTATGTGGAAGACGGTGCGATCCGAACCGTGTCTACAGACAGCTACAGCCCAAACGATTATGGATTGTTTAATATGGCCGGAAATGTCGCAGAATGGACAAGCACTGCGTTCGATGAGACCGTGTATGACTTTTCTCACGATTTGAGCCCAGAATACAGTTACCAAGCCAAAGTCGATGACCCTCCCACACTGCATCGCAAGGTCATTCGCGGAGGATCATGGAAGGACATTGGATACTATTGTCAAACAGGAACACGTTCTTTTGAATACCGCGACACGAGCAAAGCCTATGTCGGATTCAGAAGTGTGATGACATATATGGGACGCGGAAAGAGCGGCTCACCCGAAGATTGGAACTAAACACAATCTTTAATACAATGCATGTGACTCAGCGCATGATTGATAGACTTGAAACGAATTGAAACCTTATTTAAAGACTTTTTTGAAATGAAACCAGGAAGCAAAGGCTGGAAAAACTTAATGGCGAAGATGTACGGTATTGGTGCATCTGTCGTAATTATTGGAGCGCTATTTAAAATTAATCACTACCCCTTCGCTTCGGAGATGTTGATTGTAGGATTAGGCACGGAGGCCATCATCTTTTTCTTTTCAGCTTTTGAAAAGCAGCATGAAGAGCCAGATTGGTCCTTGGTTTACCCTGAACTCGCAACACCTGCAGACGGTTCACCTCCCAAGAAAAATGTCACTGGACAGCTGGACGATATGCTCGGGCAGGCCAACATTGAATCGGGACTCATTGAGCGACTCGGAGATGGCATGCGCCACCTCGGTGATCAAGCAGCAAAAATGGGAGAAGCAGCGGACGTCTCAGCCGCGGCAAAAGACTATGGAAAAGCGCTTAACTCAGCAACTTCGAACGTCAGCCAACTTGCCGACGATTACTCGAAAGTGTCTGAATCACTAACAGGTTTGGAGCAGGCCGGAGAAATGAGCTCAACCGTCAGCAGCTCGATGCAATTAATGACAGAAAACCTGTCATCACTCAATGAAATGTACGGAGTACAGCTCGATCAATTGAAGGTCAATGCTGAGCTTTATTCAGGCATGGGCGAGCTCGTTCAAAATCTTAATGATTCCGTCGAAGACACAATAGCGTACAAAGAGAACATCGCCGAACTTTCCAAGAATTTGGCATCTCTCAATACCGTGTATGGCAACATGCTAAATGCCATGGGTCGATAAGCTTTGTTGCTTACGATGATTTACTACTATTAAGAATCAACCATGGCTGGAGGAAAAGAAACACCCAGACAGAAGATGATCGGAATGATGTACTTGGTACTCACCGCACTTCTCGCTCTGAACATATCAAAAGAGGTCCTAAACGGCTTCGTAAAAGTCGAAAACAGCCTGCGCAACACGCAAGGCACTCTCGACTCTAAAGTCAATGAGACTAGTTCTGCATTGCAAGCTAAATATGCGCAAAACAAAGAGAAAGTGCAGCCTTTCTTTGACCGTGCTGAAGTTGTCAACCAACGTTCCGAGGCACTGATTTACCATATCAATGAACTCAAAGCGCGCATCATGGCCGCCTCTGCAGGTGATTATGATGAGACCGGTGAATTGAATTACTCGGCCTACATAGGAAAAGATCAAAACGGAATGGACACCGTTTTGAATTTAGCTCATGTTCCCATCAAGGACGAATATCAAAATCTCACGACTTATGTTGGGCTTGCTGAACCCAATGTCCCTCTAGATGGTGAATTCACAGCTTCTGACTTAAAGGCCAAACTCGGCTCCTACGCCGAATATTTGCGCAATATTTCAGTCACTGATAACCTTGGACAACGAAGAGAATTGCCTGAAAGCATCAAAGCACAAATTGATGAGACTTTCGCCTTTCCGCCAGAAATGGTCGAGGATCGGGAAGTAAGTTGGGAACAAGCCACGTTTTACCATGTACCATTGGCTGCGGTCATGCCCTTGATGACCAAAATGAACCTGGACGTCCAAGACGTTCAGGAAGACATTTTATCCTGGTTACTGGGCAGTGTTGATGCAAAGTCATACAAATTTACCAACCTGCTACCCCTGGTTGTCCCTGAATCAAACTACATTCTTCGCGGTGATAGTTTTCGAGCCAATGTCTTGTTGGCAGCATTTGACGGAACAAATCCACCCGACATATTCGTAGAAAACAAAAAATGGGATGGCCGCGACTCAAGCTTGCTTGATTACGACGAAATCGAGACCCTACCTATCGGAGCTGATGGCTTGGGTAAGTTGCGAATATCGACTCGGGGAATGTCGCTTGGCGATGTCAATTACAAAGGGTTAATTCGCTTTCAAGGTCCCGACGGGAACATTGAGCCCTACGCCTTTTATACCCCTAGTTTTACAGTAGCTGAACCTGCATTGGTTGTATCGCCGACCAAAATGAATGTCTTCTATCGTGGATTGCCCAATCCTGTCGAGGTATCCGTTCCGGGTGTCCCCGGGGATAGATTGGATGTTAAGATTACTGGCGGACACAAAATCAAAAAGCAACCTGATGGGTCATACGTTGTAGAACCAGGCAACGGCAAAGAGGCAAAAATCAGCGTCTCCGCGACAATGCCTGACGGAACCAAGAAAAGCCTTCCGCAGCGAGAGTTCCGGGTCAAGCGTATTCCAGACCCTGTACCTTCTTTTGCTGGCAAAGAACCTTCTGACCGCACCATCAGCAAGAACACCCTCTTAGGTGCTCCAGGTGTTGCGGCCAAAATGGTTAATTTCGATTTCGATGTCAAAGTCATTGTCAAAAGCTTCAGCATCTCTGTTAGCCGAGACGGTACTTTGGTTGAGCGCAAATCAAACACGAACCGATTGACGGATAACATGAAGGAGTTGCTCAATCGTGTGACTCGCGGTAACGTTATCTATATCGAAGACATTGTCGTCAAAATGCCAGACGGTACCGAAAGGCAATTAGCGACCATGAAGTTGAAAGTATCCTGATACAATCTGAACAATATGAATAGGTTCATCACCCCCATCTTAGTCGCCTTTTTAATCATTGGATTTGCAAATGATTTATCTGCGCAAGTCTCCAATGTATTGGACGGCGCGTATGTCAAAGAAGCCAATATTACCAAACGCGTTGTTCCGTATCCATATCTGCGTGAAGCAGACGTGATGTATACACAGCGTATTTGGCAAGAAATGGATTTGCGGGAGAAAATGAACCACCCGTATTACTATCCGGTGAAGCCCATTGCTGATCGCAAAAGCTTGTTTGACGTTATTCGAAACTCACTACTCGTTGAAGGGTCTTTAGTAGCGTATGGAACCGGACCCGCCGGTGATGACGACGAATTTCGTTATCCATTAAGCCCCAACCAAGTGGATTCAATTTTGAATCCAACTGTGTTGATTCCAGAATTCGATTTGGAAACTGGAGAGAAAATTGGAGATCGTCCCAAACAGGTTGCAATTGAAACAGGAGCCATAACACGTTATCTGATCAAAGAAGATTGGATCTGGGACCGTCAACGAGGCGAGCGATACGTGCGTATCATCGGCATCGCTCCCCGCCTTGAAGAGTTTGACGATGAGGGACTATCCAAAGGGTTCAAAGACTTGTTCTGGCTCTACTATCCTGAATGCCGATACGTCTTCGCTAACTCTGAAGCTTATAACCCCATGAACGACGCACAGCGCCGCACATATGAAGATCTCTTTCAAAAGCGTTTCTTTAATAGCTTCATCGTCAAAGAATCCAATGTCTATGACCGGCCTATTTCATCCTATGCTCGAGGCTTAGATGCATTGGCAGAATCGGAAAGAATCAAAGAAGAGTTGTTTCTCTTGGAACATGATCTTTGGCACTATTAAATCTCACTCACTCAAAAAAGCCGGTCACATTGACCGGCTTTTTTTTGCTCTTATAAAGGGCGACCTTTGCCGACCATATGTTAAGCATCTCCAACATCGCGGTCCACTTTGGACAACGCACCTTATTCGAAAATCTCGACTTGTTCATCGGGCTACGTGAACGTGTAGGTCTCGTAGGACGAAATGGCGCTGGAAAGTCTACCCTTTTGAAGATAATAGCCGGAGTTAATCCGCCTTCAATAGGAACAGTCACGATGCCCAAAGGCTCTCAGGTCGGGTACTTACCACAAGAAATGGAGCACAATGAAAATGCAACCATTTTAGAAGAAGCAAGCAGCGCTTTCGTGGAAGTGCAAGACCTCGAATCCCGTCTGGAAAGCATCACCATTGAATTGGGTGAGCGAACAGATTATGAATCCATTGAATATAGCCGGCTCATTGAAGAATTAACGACCACAAACGAAAGGATAGACATGCTTGGCGGTGCCTCGCAAGAAGAACAGGTTCAACGCATCTTACAGGGATTGGGCTTCATGCCGGAGGACATGCCGCGAAAAATGAGCGAATTTTCAGGCGGATGGAAAATGCGTGTAGAACTCGCTAAGCTCCTCTTGGCCAACCCCGAATTGCTCCTTCTTGATGAGCCTACCAACCACCTCGATTTGGAAAGCATTGAATGGCTCGAGGGGTTTCTTGCGCAATCTGCGAGCTCCATCCTGCTCATTTCTCACGACCGAGCCTTTTTGGATAACCTTACGACACGCACCATCGAAATCACTCCAATTAAACTATTCGATTTTAAATCTAGCTTTTCCAAGTATCAAGTTTGGCGTGAGGATGAACGAATGAGGCAAGAACAGGCGTACAAAAATCAGCAGAAATATATCGAAGACACCGAGGTTCTCATCAACAAGTTTCGAGCGAAGAAAAACAAAGCGGCCTTCGCTCAATCGCTGATCAAAAAGCTCGATAAACTTGAAAGGCTTGAAGTGGATGCCACAGATAAGGCTGATATCCGGTTTCGATTTCCTACTGCACCCCGTTCGGGAAAAGTCAGTATAGAAGCGGTCAACCTAACCAAGTCCTACGGCAAGGCACCTATTTTTCAAGGCTTGGATTTCATTCTAGCTCGCCAACAAAAAGTGGCTTTGGTTGGTAAAAATGGAGCAGGAAAGACAACCTTAACTCGCATATTTATGGGCCTTGAAGCTCACCTGGGTGACATGACCATTGGGCACAACGTTGATATCGGATATTACGCACAGAACCAAGCGGAAGAATTGGATGGTGAACTGACTGTTTACGAAACCTTGGATGACGTTGCTGTAGGAGAAATAAGAAAGCGACTTCGAAGCATTTTAGGTGCTTTCCTTTTCTCTGGTGACGATGCCGATAAAAAGGTAAAGATTCTCTCAGGAGGAGAAAAGGCGAGATTGGCTCTTTGTAAATTACTCTTACACCCGTACAACCTTTTGATTCTTGACGAGCCT
Source organism: Flavobacteriales bacterium UBA1959 (assembly GCA_002336085.1). Classification (GTDB taxonomy): domain Bacteria; phylum Bacteroidota; class Bacteroidia; order Flavobacteriales_D; family Sanyastnellaceae; genus UA16. The sequence continues at coordinate 20,632 of DDEH01000053.1, forward strand.
ACCAATCACCTTGACATTCGTGCCAAGGGGGTTTTGAAGGAAGCCTTGCAAGCTTTTGACGGTACACTAATCGTTGTATCACATGACCGAGATTTCCTGAATTCCCTTACAGAATTGGTCTATGAGGTTAAGCCCGATGGTTTGAAGCAATACATCGGTGACATCAAACAATTCCTGCACGAGAAACACGCCAATAGTATCCGCGCCTACGAAGCGGAAAAAGGAGCGAATAAACCGACTCCGAAATCTCAAAAAAGAACGGCTCCTTCACAAGATCAGCCCATAGAAGGTGAATTAACAGGCAATAAAGAATCCTACAAAGCACGTAAAGCAAGGGAGCGCGAGGAGCGTAAGGACCAGAACCGCTTTAAAAAATTGGAGGGCATCATCCAAGAAAAAGAAAATGCGCTAAAGGCCCTTGACGAGGAAATCGTGCTTATCGGGACAGATGATCGGGCTAAAATGACCGCACTTTCCTACCAATATGAAACCCTTCAAAATGAGCTGAGCGCAGCCATGGAGGAATGGACGGGTTTGGGTGAAAAACTCATCTGAGTTTCAAAATACGCAGCCAAATTCCACAAAATAAACGCTCGATAATGTGGCTCGTCTGTTGATAAACCATGTGCAAAAGTGGGATTCCTATAAGCGCTTAGCTCTTGCTTCGGTGGTACTAATTGCGCACCTTCGACCTATGCAGAGTGTGAAGAAAGTAGTTCCCTTTTTATTTATGATTTTGGGGCTAAACAACGCACTAGCGCAAAGCACGCCATTGTCTTTTGGTATGTCTTTTGGTGGCTCTAATTACCTCGGAGAGATTGGCGGAAAACTCGACCCCCGCGCATCAATACTCGACTTAGATCTCATTACAACATCGCCGGCTTTTGGTGCTTTCTTGCGCTATGCTGCGAATGACTACGTGAGAGTAACCGGTGAAATCAATTACGTTCACATACGTCAAGCAGATGCAAACGCTGAGAGCCCCGCTCGGCAAGGTCGTAACCTCAACTTTCGCAATCGCATGGTTGAGTTCGGTTTTCGGACAGATTTCACACTATTCAACGTTGGGCAATATCGCTATCCGCGCCGGTTTAATCGCCCCGGAAAAACATCGTTTCGCGCTTTTGCTTTTACCGGCGTCTACGGTGTCTTGCACAATCCACAAGCGCAAATCACAGATGACCCAAACAACGAATGGGAAGATCGTTGGTACGACTTACGGCCCCTTCGAACCGAAGGTCAAGTCGAAGAATATGCCTCACTCATAGCAGCAATACCACTTGGGTTTGGTGTTGAATTCGGCCTCAAACAGGGATGGATAATAGGCGTTGAAAGCTCATGGAGATCGACCTTCACTGACTACCTCGACGACATCTCTGGCATGTATGCCAATCCGGAATATCTATCGCCCCTTGCCGAGGCTATCAGTTCCCAGACGAACCCGAATGTTATTGCTGAAATCAATGATCCAGCCTCTGGCACTGTCGTAGATCATAGCTACAGTGAAGGCGGCACTTATAGGGGAAATCCTAAGACCAAAGACAGTTACGGGACCATCCAATTTACCTTAAGCCGCGTCATTGACACCCGCACTTCCTTTGAGCGGGCACTCGATCATATATCACGCAGAAGGTAAAGCTTTAGTTACCGGTCTTGAAAGGAAATCATTCACGGTTTAGACTCCTCCTAGATAGGATTTCCAGCGGTCAATCACCGTTGTCATGTCTTGAGGCAAACTCGTCTCAAACGCCATGCGCTCTTTTGTTTCCGGATGAGTAAAGCTCAACGAGCGCGCATGCAATGCCTGGCGGGGCAGCACCTCGAAACAATTGTTTAAAAAAGCCTGGTACTTTCCGCCACGAACACCTTTTACGGCGCGATTTCCTCCATACGAAACATCGCCAAACAACGGATGTCCTTGGTGCTCCATGTGCACACGAATCTGATGGGTTCTTCCTGTCTCCAACTTGCATTCCACCAATGTGACTGGACCCAATCGCTCCAGTGCCTCAAAGTGGGTAATAGCATGCTTTCCTTCCTCACCATGCTTATAGACCGCTTGTATCTTGCGGTTGCGTCGATTCCGACCAATGTGGCCTTCAATGACACCATTGGCTTCCAAGTCTCCCCAGACCAACGCCAAGTACCTCCGATCCACGGTCCGTTTAAAAAACTGTAGACTCAATGATGTCATGGCCTGTTCTGTTTTCCCTAGAACCATTACTCCAGTCGTATCCTTGTCCAATCGATGGACCAAACCTGGTCGAGGAATGACTTGATTGAAATGTGCATCCTTGGGCCGGCCACTCGATAAGTCTGGAGGCAAATCATTTTTTTGTTGAAGTAGATGCCAAGCAACACCATGCACCAACGTGCCTGTGTAATTGCCATTTCCAGGATGAACAACAAGACCTGCCGGCTTATTGATCACCAGGACATGATCATCTTCAAACATAACATCCAGTTCCATCTGCTCAGGCTCCAACACAAACTCACGGACAGGATTTGGGAACTCTATGGTTACCACATCCATCGCCTTTACCTTGTGATTTGGCTTGACAGATACGCCGTTGACGCGAACATAACCTGCCTTAGCAGCAGTTTGCAGCTTCGTCCGTGACATACTCGAAAGCAGGTTGATAATAAATTTATCAACGCGCAATGGCTGCTGTCCCGGATCAGCTACTAACTGATGATGCTCAAATAATTCTTCACCAGCCTCCTCATGTAAGTTCTTTATTTGCTCTTCGTCCTCCCCCTCTAATTGCTGATTGGCTTCCATTTCAATTTCGAAATATTTTAGTCGAATGTCCTGCATTATCGACCAATAAATATGTGCCTGCAGAAAGCCGAGATAAGTCACATTCGTAAATACCTGCAGCTGGCCAATAACCCGACTGCATCAGTTGACCCGACAAGCTCCAAAGTTGCCATGACCCACCGACAGCTACTTCAACCCGGCAGCCATCCGAATTCACAGGGTTTGGATATGCCCTCATTTCTGTTACAAAAGTAGGGTCACTTTCATTCACAGCCGTCCATGCTTCGGATTTATTGGCACGTAACACCGGGCGAATCATTACCGACCCTTCGATTTCGGAATTGATCCAACTGCCTCCTAATCCCAAGGAATAGTGCAGCTGACCCAAATTGGCGTTTGTATTTTTATCCAATCCAAAGTTCAATACCGTTTCCGTGGCTTGAACCAAACCTACATGGATATTTCCTTCGACCGGAATGGGGTCATCGTACTCATAAAATGCAAAAAGGTCATATCCATCATTAAAATATTGGGGAGTTTGAAATTGATAATTCTCAGATAACTCTGCCCCGGGAATACCTGCACTGTCTTGCCAAGCACGCAACAAGAACGTTTCATCATCCGCATCCGTGTAAAATGGAGTAAAGTGAATCGCTAGACCAAGCAAGGTGTCTGGTACCTCAAGTGCATAACGCACAGCTAGTTTGCCCCCAGCCGCTGTAAGTGCATAAGCCTTCTCTGCTGAGCCGTCATCATAGGCAAAGTCATTGTCGAAAATTTGGTGAAAAACAATGCTATCGTTGTCAGGGACACCCTGCTTTTCGGTGTGCAGCAGCCCGATTGAACTTTGCCAGACTGAAACCGCAAACGTCGCACAGGTATCGGCCACTTCAGAATCAAAAACAAAATTCGCTCCCAACGGATTTTCACCGATGTACAGCGTTGTGTTGAATGCCGTTTGTGGCTGGACATTTGTGTTTTGAACAGCGGTCTCATACACATCGACTTGCCCTTCATAATCAATCGAAAATCCCCAATTGATGTTGTCCGCTTGCATGCCGAAATTTCGCTGCGAAATCAACAGGCTATCCCGCATGTAGTACGCTGGATTTTCAACAAAATGCTTCCAAGGCATTCGTGTGTAATCGCGCAAGAAGCTTGAAACTGGCTCTATGATTGCCACTTCACTGATCAGTTCGAATTCCGCAGGGATGATTTGATCATCGAGCAGAATGTAATCAAGATGCCATAAATCTACGTTGCCCGCCAATGCCCCATAATTGCGAAATCGAAATTGAAAATCATTCACGAGATAGGGGAATTCCTCTACCGAAACGAAGACTCGCTCAAAAGCGTCAATAGCTGTGCTATCTGACGACCATACCTCGGTCCAAAAAACCTCTCCACTCACGTCATCCGTAGACTTAAACTCCAGAATCAACAAGTCTTCACCAACATCAGGTGCGTTTCCACGTCCCCCTGCTTGGTAATGAAACATCAAGTGAACATTGGATTCCGGGAAATAACCGTTCAAAGCAATGGGCAGGGAGGTCAACGTATCACACCAGCCAGGCGTATTGACCGCAACAAAGTTATACGGCACTCCAAATCGATCCATGCCATCCAAGGTTACAGCACCGATGGTAGGTGCTTGAATCGTATATGTCTCTGTACGTCTCGCGGACCCAACGCCCCAGCGCTGAAAAGCCTCGAATCCATCAAGCGTCCCATCATTATTAGGCATTGAAGGAGTTGAAAAGTCATCAAAGAACGGCAAGGAAATCGCCCCACCACGCTGCTGAATCGAACCCTCTTGTTTCGATGAAAGATAAAATGAGCTCGAAGACGCACTATTTATCGGGACAAACTGCAAATCCCTTACTATTTCTTGGATTGCAGGCGCTTGTGCCAAGGTCGAGCCTGCGCTCCATACTCCCATGCATACGAGCACTCCAAAAATCCATTTCATTCGCGTTCCATTCTGCATTCTCAACTGTTCTGTATCTGTGTAATTGCTCAGTTTTTTCGACCTGAGTCCCAACGTAGGCCAAGGTACAAATCAATTTCCGTGCCTGCGGCCATGGTTTTCTGCATCGTAGGTTTCAAATGCTGCTCCAACACCGTCGCCCTCAAAGAATCTCGATTGTCTTCCACTGACGCTGCATATTCTACCAATCCCAAACTGAGCTTCGCCTTCATCAATTCAACTCGAACCTCCTCCAAGGTAAGCCCCACCAGACTAGGAACACCTACACGTTCATTGGTCGTGGTGCCAGACACCAATCTAACCTGAGAGCCCTTGGGCAAGCGCTGATCCGGAGTCAACACGTCTCCTTTTGAATTCTCTAGACGAATGACACGTCCCACCAATGCAACATTGGGCTCAAGGACTTCCACCACCTCAAATCCCTTGTTTTCAAGAATAACACGCGCTATTCCCGGTTCTTGGCCTTCCCGAATACCGATTTTCTCAAAAGGTGGGGTGCTGCGGTATGTTGTAACATAGATTCTTCGGCCTGACTTGATCTTCGAACCGAATGGTGGCACTTGCTCTATGACTTCGAATGCTCGGCCTTTTCGACTGTAAATGCTGTCCAAATGAATCATTTCTAGCCCTAGTGATTCCAAGACATCTTGGGCTTCTGTCAATTTCATCCCTTTCAATTCTGGCATTTCTTGAATCGCATCTGGCCGGCTATAAAATTTCAAATAAAACCAAAGGCCTCCTAAAATCAACAGCCACACGCCACCAATTCGAAGAATCGACTTAACGAATGAACTACTAAAAATAAAGAAGAGCCACTGTTTCATCGTTTTTTTAACGTCAGTTGATTCAATTTGTTTTGCGTTGTTCGCATGATCCTTATTGGGTCAGCCTCAGTCCATCAATTCCTCTTCCAAGGCATTGTCATACGTGTTTCTCCACTCTTGGCAAAAGCCGAATGGCTCACCATCGACATGGATTTTTCCTTTTGTCACATGGCCCAACAAAACAATTGGCATATCGAATTCCTCAATCAAGTCCAGTAGTCGATCCTGCTGATTCTCCTTGCAACTCAGAATAATTCGCCCCTGACCCTCTCCAAAAAGGAAAGCATCCAGTCGAATTTCATCATCGGTGACGACATCGAAGCCCAAATCAGATGGCATGGCCATTTCTAGTAAAGCCACAAACAAACCTCCATCCGCAACATCGTGGGCAGCCTCTACACAACCTCGTTCAATCGCCTTTCGCACACAGTCTTGGACTTTGCCCTCCGCTTGAAGATCAAAATGCGGTGCCGGCGAACGCTTGACACCCACAATGCTACTCAAGTATTCGGAGGCGTTAATGCAGTTGGTTGTCTCTCCCAGCAGGAAAATTAACTCACCTTTCTCTTTGAAGTTCAAGGACATGTGATTGTCCTTGTTTTCTATGAGGCCAACCATGCCAATCGTAGGGGTCGGGAAAACAGCCACCGCCGTACCGTCCGCTTGAACAGATTGATTGTAAAAGCTCACATTTCCTCCCGTCACAGGAGTATTAAAGAATCGACACGAACGGCTCATCCCCTCAATGGCCTTTACAAACTGCCAGTATACCTCAGGATTGTAAGGATTGCCGAAATTCAAGCAATTGGTAATTGCACTTGGCGTGCCACCACTGCAAGTGATGTTCCGCGCAGCTTCAGCCACGGCAATTGCAGTTCCAATTTCGGGATCCATCTCCACATAGCGGGCATTGCAATCCACTGTCAATGCCAATGCTTTTTTTGTGCCACGTACACTCACAACCCCGGCATCCGATGGCCGATTGGTGCTGCGATTCAATGTACCGACCATGCTATCATACTGTTCCCAAACCCATCGTTTCGATGCAATATTCGGCAGTTCAATCAGTTTTTCAGCAATCTCCTTGGCTTCTTCTAAAGAGGGGACCGGTACCGCGGAAGCATCCCATGCTTGAGCGTCTGCAAACCAGGCTGGCTCAGCATATTCACGATCATAAACCGGTGCTCCTCCTCCTAGTACCAAGGTGTCTGCAGGAACTTCCGCGACGAGTTCCCCGCCCTTGAAGTACCTCAATTGATTGCCCTCCGTGACCTCACCAATGCTGACCGCATGCAAGTCCCATTTCTCGAAAATACTCTCCACTAGTGATTCTTGGCCTTGTGCCACCACCACCAACATGCGCTCCTGAGATTCGCTCAATAAGATTTCAAACGGCTGCATATCATCTTGACGCAAAGGGACATGGTCCAAATGAATGTCCATTCCTACCTCACCCGCTGCTGACATCTCAGACGTTGAGCACGTAATCCCTGCGGCCCCCATGTCCTGCATGCCTCTCACGGCGTCAGTAGCCGCTAATTCCAACGTCGCTTCCAAGAGCAACTTTTCTTGGAATGGATCCCCCACCTGAACTGAAGGCAGGTCATTGGCGCTGTCTGCGGTGATGTCCTTTGAGGCAAACGAAGCGCCTTGTATTCCGTCTTTTCCAGTCGCAGACCCCACGATGTAGACCGCATTGCCTACTCCAGAGGCTGTAGCACTGATGATTTTGTCCGTTTCCAAAATCCCAACGGACATCGCATTAACGAGAGGATTTACTTGGTAGCACGGATCAAAAAAGACCTCACCACCTACTACAGGCACGCCGAAGCTATTGCCATAATCGCCAATTCCTTTCACCACTCCTTCCAACAACCACTTGGTCCGTGGGTGGCTCAAATCTCCGAACCGAAGACTATTCAATTGGGCGATGGGGCGCGCTCCCATGGTGAAAATGTCCCGATTGATTCCGCCTACTCCTGTCGCTGCACCTTGATATGGCTCCAATGCCGAAGGGTGGTTGTGCGATTCAATCTTAAATGCACAACCCAATCCATCCCCTATGTCTACGATTCCAGCATTCTCTTCTCCTGCCTTGACCAACATGTGGTCTCCGTCTTTGGGCAAAGTTTTGAGGTATTTTATGGAGTTCTTGTACGAACAGTGCTCACTCCACATCACTGAGTAAATGCACATCTCGGTGAAATTGGGGACCCGGCCGAGGATCTCTTCAATTTTCTGAAATTCTTCTGGGATCAGCCCCATTTCATGGGCTTGTTCCATAGTGGCTGGAGCAGTTGACGCGTTCATGGCTCAATATTCGTTAAGACTGCAAAATTAAGCCCATGGTCACTGCC
>DDEH01000148.1 GCA_002336085.1 Flavobacteriales bacterium UBA1959
TGCTTTCTCACCATCAACCCATGGAGTATTTGACTCTGAATCCAATGGAACAACGTTTGTCATCGATCACGCGATATCAACCCTCAGCATTGAATTGTGGGGAGCCGCAGGAGGCGACGGCGGAGATATTTGTGGTTCTATGCCTGGCGAGACTGATTGTTCCCTGTGCAACGCCCAAGGAGGCCTCGGTGGACAAGCACTAAAAATGGTAAGTATGGTCTACAACTTAGCCAATGGAGATACATTGGAATTGGTTCAAAGTGCAGCAGGTGACTCCGGTGACCTTGTAGCCTGTGATGTGGGAACGACAGGATGGGTCAACTGGGATTGCGGTCCCGCGCCCAATGGAACAAATGCTGGAGCAACACAACTACTCCTGAATGGCACGCCTATCGCAGTGATTTCCGGAGGAACCGCAGGCACTGGCGCATGCATTGGCTGCCAAGGTGACGGTTGTTTTGAAGGCACACCCGGCATGTCAGGAGCGTTGGAAACCAACGCCCCATGGATGACTGTGATTTCAACCAGTGCGCTGGAAACAGCAACAGGATCAAGGCTCATTTTGCGCTACTGATTCGGAAAACACAGATTATCTTGCACCCCATTGGTTACATGCTCCAATGGTCCCATGAAAGTATCTGGCTTTACATTCATTCGAAATGCCATCGACTACGACTATCCAATCGTCGAGGCTATCAAATCCATCCTACCCCTCTGCGATGAAGTAATCGTGGCTGTGGGAAACTCTGATGACGGCACCTTGGATCTCATAAAGTCCATCGCATCAGACGATCGCATTCGAATCATCGAGACCGTTTGGAACGACTCGCTACGGGAAGGCGGACGGGTCCTTGCGGAAGAGACAGACAAGGCATTGACTGAAGTTTCAGACAACAGTGATTGGTGCATTTACATTCAAGGCGATGAGGTCCTTCATGAGGCCGGACACGGTGCGCTGAAATTTGCCATGCGAGAGAACCTGAACCGCACCGATATCGAAGGACTCTTGCTTCCCTACCGACATTTTTATGGTTCCTATGACTATGTTGGAACAAGCAGCAAATGGTACCGAAATGAAATCCGCGTGATCCGACCTCGATGCGGAATTTTTTCATTTCGCGATGCTCAGGGATTCCGTAAGCCACCGAATCAAAAATTACGCGTAGCACGTGTCAATGCATTTATGCACCACTACGGCTGGGTCAAAGAGCCTGGGGCCATGCAGCGCAAGCAAGAAAACTTTCATAAACTGTGGCATGACGATCGCTGGGTTACCGAAAACGTACTCGCAGCAGATGCTTATGACTACGGACGAGACGTTAACCAGTTAGAACGCTTTGAGGGAACACATCCACAGATGATGCAAGCTCGCGTGAACAGACAAAACTGGACTTTCGATACCGACATCTCGATTGACCGAAGAACACCCAAAGACCGATTCAAATCATTTTGCTATCACCGACTTGGAATCGAGCTCGGTTACAAGAACTATCTTGCTGCGCGATAACGGCAACACTAAAGAAGGAGAACATGGCAATGATTGAAGAATTGGAACGCTCAGGCAATTGGCTGTTCCGCGGGCGCTCCTACTTTCCCTTGGTTTTGTATGCTCTGATGGCGGTAGTCATTGGGATGAAATGGGATCCGCTATTTAGAGAATTTGACACTGTTATCGCACTGTGCTGCATTGCTATCTCCATGCTGGGATTGATGATTCGCGCACTCACAATAGGCTATACGCCGCGCGGAACATCGGGACGCAACACAAAGGCAGGCCAAGTTGCTGAAGTCCTCAACACCAAAGGCATGTATAGCCTCGTGCGCCATCCTTTGTACCTCGGCAACTTCTTCATGTGGTTGGGGATTATGATTTATGTCGGCAACGTCTGGTTTACTGTGGTCTGTTGCCTTTTGTACTGGTTGTACTACGAACGAATCATGTTTGCTGAAGAAGGATTTTTGCGCGTGAAATTTGGCCAAGCTTACCTTGATTGGTCCGTAGATGTTCCTTCATTCTGGCCCAGAAATCTTAAGTGGAAATCCCCTGACGTTGACTTTTCTGTCCGCAATGTTTTGAAACGCGAATACAACGGATTCTTTGCCGTTTTCTTGAGTTTGGCGCTGGTTTCAGCGGGTAAGACATACATGCATATCACAACAGATTGGGAATCTCTCCTGGATCCTTTCTGGCAAAAAGCCATCATTGGATCTTTTGCTGTATTCTTTAGCCTCCGAAGCCTCAAGCGATACAGCCGTGTGCTTCACGTCGACGGGAGATAGTATATGTTGGCTGCTGTAAATTAAGTGCACGAGAGCGAATGTCGCTGTTTTCGAGTTCCTCCTGCCGAATCGAATTAAGCGCTGCACATAACATCACACTTCCTCACGTGTCTGACGGTGCACTCAAAATCGAATGAGACGAAAATGACGTAAAACAAGGATGCGCCTCTCGCATGAAGGTTTTGAGGTTGCTGATAATTTCATGGAGAACGTAAAACTCAGTTCAGCAAAGTACTTGGAAATTCTCAGACAGTTTTGCCAGACGAGGCATGACGAGGCATTTTGAAAACGAAGGCTACAGAAGCTAATTTTACCGCTCAAATACTCACCCATTCACGCGATCACATGGAATTATTTTTAGCAGAACAAACCTGAACGGATCGCTCGTGCTATTGTGTCGCTCTTTCTTCTTCCTTCCTTTTTCATCCTCGAGCCGACCGCACATTCAGCACTATTGGGTAGCCTTGGGATTATTTTATTGTTCAATGCCATCATAGGCACTTGCTTCATCTACCGATTATTCGGAGCAAATACGTGCAAAGTTGAAGCAATCGATAAAGAGACTAAGCGACAAGAATCTACCCTTTTCAAGAAAGCAGAATCAGTCTCTCCTCCAAAAGAAACTACCACAACATTGGATTGAATGAAATACTTGGGGTAAGTACTACTTGATTCAATGGCTAAAAATTTGGTCGTACAGTCCCAGTCAATAAAGACTTGAACCCTCAAATCCAATTTCTCGAAAAAAAAAGGCGCTCCAATGGAAGCGCCTTTTTTTTTTAATATGGACTTGAGACTTTGCCAAATGTTTGGGTTCAAGAAACTCCAATCAAACAGCGATGTTTCTCTCTGAGCTCGTCAGTCGGTATCGTCAATTCCTTTATTTACTTCCTTTTCGACATGGGAAGTTTTCGATTGTGATGCATGCGATCGATTGATCATGGCTATCAAACCCCACATATACAATATGAAGATTACAAGACCCACTGCAAACATCAGCTTATTCATAGCTCACTTTTTTTATCGTTCTCACGAATTTGATTGATCACGGCCGAGAGTGATAAGATAGATGGAACCCAAATGCCGACAAATATTCCTTCCAACTGGTTGCCTGTAAACCAAAGCGACACTGAAAAGATGAATGAAACAAATGCTAGGAGGACAGGATAATATTTTAAGAGATTCTCTTTCATGGCAAAGGTTGGGTATTTAAGACCTTAAATATTCATCAAAACCGCGAGTCTGTCATCATTCGATGTTCAAAAAACTTCAGTGAGATGAATTGCATCAAAGGCGCATACAAAAAGAACCTTCCTAAGGTCGAATTGTTTTCAAACGCTTATTTGGAGGGAACGGAGTTCTGTAACAACGCTAATACTTGACACGCAAACAATTCAGTTTGCCGCGGAAGCTTTTCGACACCACTACTGGAGTTTCAGTAAGGTTTTAGCCTTGACAAGGAAGAGGCGTATCTATGCTTCTCTCGTTTCACTGCTCCAATCGAAACAAAGCAAATCCTTCGCTGCTTGCTTTGGATGTGAACAATCTTTGGTATCGGCGGCGGAACAATTTGAACACGACGACTGGCTGTTAATGCTCAACTTCATCTTGTGACTCGAACAGGTATTATTCAAATCCACCTTGACCCTGTGGATGTTGCAGTTGAAGCTCGTTCCCAGGTTGTCGCAATTCGTGCAGGTGTTCGTAGTACTTATGTTCATATCATTAAAATACAACATCCTATTGAGAAAGTTTCACATAACTCTCATTAAATGAGATATTTAGAAGCATTCTAAATAAGCTCCTTGTCATTTTTTCAAGCTCGTAAGTGCAAACTTTCTCCGGTCAATGGAAAGTCAGTGGACCCAATGCAACGAATTCTTCGTCCCAAATTTCGAGACAAATCACATTCGTTAAAACATGGATGTCCTAACTCATCTGGAAACAATATGATTCTGCGATCTAAAGAAGACAAGCACATAGTATTGGAAACAAAAAACGGCGCACCTCCATGGCGCGCCGTTTGTCATTTTGTGTGGAGAATATCGGAGTCGAACCGATGACCTCTTGCATGCCATGCAAGCGCTCTAGCCAACTGAGCTAATCCCCCATCGTTGCTCCATTCGAAGCGGTTGCAAATATATGCTGAATTGCGCGATGAGCCAAAGAATGCAATCCATTGACTGCGTGGCGTTTTGGAGCCTTGGACTCCATTCAACGAGAACGGCTTTGAACAATTCACATGCCG
>DDEH01000130.1 GCA_002336085.1 Flavobacteriales bacterium UBA1959
CGCCAACTGCTGACGCAGATGATGATGATCAGTATATCACAGTGAAGTCTCCTATGATTGGAACCTTCTACCGCAGATCGTCACCTGATAAAGATCCCTTTGTCGAGGTAGGCGACTCTACCAAAGTAGGAGAAACCATTTGCGTGATTGAAGCCATGAAGCTTTTCAATGAGATTGAATCAGAAATCACAGGCAAGGTTGTAAAAATCCTTGTAGATGACAATTCACCTGTTGAATATGATCAACCGCTTTTCTTGGTGGATCCCTTCTGAATCCAATCGCCATGTTCAATAAAATTTTGATTGCGAACCGCGGGGAAATTGCCCTGCGCGTTATCCGAACTTGCAAAGAAATGGGCATCAAAACTGTGGCGGTTTATTCCACAGCTGATGCAGAAAGTCTTCACGTACGATTCGCTGACGAAGCCGTCTGTATTGGACCGCCGAGGAGTGCAGAATCGTACTTAGACATTCCAAGGATCATTGCAGCTGCGGAGATTACCAACGCCGATGCAATTCATCCTGGCTACGGATTCCTCTCAGAGAATGCAGACTTTTCTCGCATTTGCGCTGAAAACAATATCAAATTCATCGGAGCTAGCCCTGAGATGATTGAAGCCATGGGCGACAAAGCATCTGCCAAGGAAACTATGAAGAAAGCGGGAGTTCCGACGATTCCAGGCAACAAAGGAATACTCGAAAATTTGGAGGAAGCCTCAAAAATCGCTGAGAAAATCGGATACCCTGTCATGCTCAAGGCTACAGCTGGAGGCGGTGGAAAAGGCATGCAAGTATGCCACGACGACGAGGGCTTAGCTGAAGGATGGGAATCCACTCGACGAGAAGCTGCCGCCGCATTTGGTAACGACCAAATGTATATGGAGAAGTTTGTGGTAGAACCTCGGCACATCGAAATCCAAATTGCAGCCGATCAACGCGGAAAAGCCTGTCACTTGTCCGAGCGTGATTGTTCCATTCAGCGACGTCACCAAAAACTAGTCGAAGAAACCCCTTCTCCCTTCATGACGGACAAGCTCCGTGAAAAAATGGGGAAGGCCGCAATCAAAGCAGCCGAGGCCGTCAAGTATGAAGGCGTGGGTACGGTAGAGTTTTTAGTAGATGCGAACCGCGACTTCTACTTCATGGAGATGAATACACGAATACAAGTAGAGCATACAATCACCGAGGAGGTAGTGAATTACGACTTGATCAAAGAGCAAATTAAGCTGGCTGCTGGCGAAAACATCAGTGGAAAAAACTATTATCCTCAGATGCACGCAATCCAGTGCCGAATCAATGCTGAAGATCCAGACCGCAATTTCGCCCCTTGCCCGGGAACGATCACTGATTACCATGCACCTGGTGGTCATGGCGTTCGTCTCGACACCCATGTATATTCTGGTTACAGCATTCCACCGTATTACGACTCCATGATCTCCAAACTCATCGTAGTCGCCCAGACCAGGGATGAGGCCATTTTAAAAATGCAGAGGGCATTGGATGAATATGTAATCGAAGGAGTCAAAACGACCATCCCGTTTCACCAGCGGTTGATGCGCAACGAACGATTCAAAAGTGGTGACTTCACGACCAAATTCATGGAAGAGGAGACAGTCTGAAAATTTCTAAATTCAACGCTGCTTCAGCGTTTCTCAGAAAGCCGCCTCAATCTTTGGAGCGGCTTTTTTCGATGATGGCTGTAGTGGAGTGGCCTTCCAAAAAGGGGATAACGGAGACTATCCCCCCGTATTCTTTAACTTCCTTCGAACCCACGATGTAGCGCTTGTCCTCTGAACTGCGCACGCCCGGATCATAATCTCCGCCCTTGATCAATACGTCGGGACGAATTTGATTGATCAAATCCAACGGCGTCTGGGACGTGAATATTACTACCAATGCCACCGATCGAAGCGACTCTAAAACGATTTTTCGCGAGGCTTCATCATTGATAGGACGATTCGAGCCTTTCCCCAGCAAACGCACACTAGCATCAGAGTTAATCCCAACAACGAGTCGTGTTCCAAGAGCAGCTGCACCGCTCAGATACGTCACGTGGCCCGCGTGCAGAATATCAAAAACGCCATTGGTGAACACAATTGAATCACCATTTGCTCTCCACGACTGGAGTGTGGATTGGATATCGAGGGGCACCTGTTCCATTCAGTCTTTGTTCATAGCTATTGATGCTTTTTCCTTCCGCAGACGAAACCACATAAGGGCCAGGTAGGAGATACCTCCCGTTACTATGATCATCGCGGTTTGTGTAAACCAAATCACATTAGCAACGGCGAAGCCCAATTCTTGCGCGTAACCAAGTGCAGAGAATCCCAACATCACTGCCCAGTGATACGCACCTACTCCTCCCGGTGCAGGCATGACCATACCAAAACCTCCAGCTACCATAATAAACAAGGCTTGTGGAACCGAAATAGAAGCGACTGAGTCAATGGATTTGAAAATCACCCAGGCCATTAAAAAGTACATGCTCCAAATGAAAAACGTATGGAACAAGAATGTCCACTTCTTTTTCATTTGGCGAATACTGCTCAGCCCTTCCCAAACACCCTTTAAAAATGAAACTACCTTTTGGGCAAAGGGGAGTTCCAAAAGTGCCTTTCGCTTGACCCACACTGCTGCCAAGGCACTCAAAGCGGCAATTGCCCCGATGGAAACGTTCGTCGTGTCTGGGAGTTCCGCCCCTGCAACCAATCCAAGAAATGCCGGTGTATTCGCAACTACGGCAATGACCGTCAGTGCCATCAAAATCACAAAATCTACCACCCTTTCACTAATAACTGTACCGAACAATTGATCTACGGGGATGTCATCGGTTTGATTGAGCGCAGCGCAGCGAGCAAGTTCCCCACTGCGAGGAATGAATGTATTCGCAAAATAGGCAAATGTCACAGCATGCACAGTGCGCAAAGACGATGGCTTGTGGCCTAGAGGGTCCAACATAATGACCCAACGCAATCCTCTACTCACAATGGCCAAATAACCCATTACGAAAGACATAATTAGTCCTCCCCACGAAGCTGAACGCATGTCGCTCCAGAGCGCCTCGCGGTCGTCCACCATCGAGAATGCCATCCAAAAGAGGAATACGCCAATGCCTAAAAACACCACGTAGGTCAGGATCTTACGAACGTTCATGAAATAAGCTTATTCGTTGCAGTATCTGGAAAAACCAACTTGGGTTGATGTTTCTCAGCTTCCTCCGGTGTCATATTTCCATAGGCAATGACGATGATCACGTCACCGACTTGCACCCGTCGAGCAGCAGGTCCATTGAGACCAACCTGTCCGCTTCCGCGCTCTCCCAGAATTGTGTACGTCTCAAACCGTTCACCGTTATTGATGTTCACAATTTGCACCTTTTCGCCTTCATACAAACCCGCCGCATCCAACAGGTCGGGATCAAGGGTGATGGAGCCAATGTAATTTAAGTCTGCCTGAGTGACGGTCAAGCGATGCAACTTTGCTCGCAGCATTGTAATCAACATGCCGCAAAAGTATGAAACACGAGTGCATCAAACTGTTTCTTCGGAAGGATGTTCCTCAGGAGCCTTCTTATTCTGCAGGAACCCATCGCAATTCAACCCTTCGATCCAACTTTGGGACGCCTGTAACTTCGGCATCACCCTTGGCGATACAGGTAATATATTCCGCGCTCAAACCTGCTGAAACCACTAGCCTTTTCGTATGCATTGCACGTGATAGTGACAAAATATTGTTTCCTTCGAAGGAACCATTAGCATCCGTGTGACCTTCGATTAAGAGGCGGCGATGAATCGGCCAATTGCCTTCAGTACTCTTTGCTTTATTTAACCATTTCCTCATCTCTTCTTGGTCATTTTCTGACAATTCAAACCGCGATTTCTCGAATCGACCCGTCCAGTTTGGTAGCACTTCCAATCGACTGGCATCGCCCGCGTGAGGCCGCGGCCATCTTCCCAGAGCATCCAAAGGCAACAAATCGAAAACAAACGCAGTACCCCCCTCCATTCGATAACTCCGAATGAGCTTCCATCCCGGCCAATATTCTTCCAAACACGATGTTGATAAGCAACGTTCGAAAACATGACAAACCGCACCATCAGGAATGGAGCGTCCAGCCAATCGAGGCGAAACTTTTACTGTCATGGCGGCGTCCAATGGGACATTGCCGATACTAACCCTTCCCTGCTCATCACATGGCCCGGAAAAAACATGAAGTCCACCTCCACGTTCTTGAATCACAACATCGAGGCCGGACAACGGCTCTCGACGATGCCGAAATTCCAATGCAAAGTCAGCCTGGATATTTTCTTCAGTTGATGGCGGACCAACCCACCATAAATCCATGCCAGTGCTTCCCGCGCGAGATGCTGAAAGATAAAAACCTGCCTCCCAGCTGTCACCCGCTGGAATTGCAGCCAACTCGTCCCCTTGCGAATTGAGCGGAGGTGGCAAAGGCTGAGCGCTCTGATAATTGTCTGTACGCAAGGATTGGTATACGTCAAAGCCACCAAGACCCTCCGGCCGACCGTCACACGCAAATAGCAGCGTACCGTCTTGAAAATTAGGATAAACCTCATCGCCATCAGTGTTCAATCCTAGCAAAGGAATAGGCGCGCTCCAACCCGCAGAAGACTCCTGAGCCATGTACAAATCAAAGTCATCCTCCGAACTCACTGCTGCACTCATCACCAAAACACCCCGAATCGGATCAATTGCCACATGCTGAATAGCCTCAAATCCAGGCCATTCTGCGCTGTAAAAAGCTCGTAAAACAACCGATTCAGGTTGCGAAAAGTTGGACCACCCTTGAAGGCGAGCCGATTCCCAATCTATTTTTTCCTCCCTAAACCATGCCGAGGTTCCTTTGCTTTCAAGAGACCGTTCAGATCGGCTGAAATACATGGCTTGTCCGTCCCAGCCAATGAGCACTTCATCGTCTGCCGAGTTCAATTCGGACAGTGAAATAAATTGCCAATCATCGTTCTGCGCAACAATGCCTTGAGCAAACATGAGGCACGATAAAAAAATTAAAAGCAACCCTTTCGGCGTATACACAAGCAAAGAACGTGCTTGTGTGAATGGCTCATGCAAGGTCATGAGCGTGATTTTTCTTTGTTCCAAGCATCACAAATGACCTGGGCCTCTTCGTACCATTCCTCGCCAAACCTTCGAACCAAGGCTGTTTTGCAAAAATCCAACACGTTTGTCTGACTCGATGCACCGCACGAACGTGCAGCATCGCAAATAGACCAACTGTGTACATTGAGAGCCGAAAAATCCTGCAATTCTTTGATTCTAATGGGATACAAATGGCACGAAATTGGCTTTGGCCATTGAGTTTCGCCCCTTCGCCAAGCCTGCTCAAAAGCACATTTGGCCGTACCATTCACGTCGAAAGTGGCATATACACACTCCTTCCCGTTGATGATGGGCGTTACAAACTCCCCGTCGTGATCGACCTCAAATAGCCCTACCTCCTCAATTACTTTGATAGCTTCTGGCCTGAGATGTGGCTTTATAGTTTCAAAAACATCCTCAATTTTACCAATCTCCTCCTCGGTCAGCGGCGCACCGCTCTCCCCTTCCACGCAGCATGCTCCCTTGCATTTTGCAAGGTCACAGGCAAATAATGTCTCAAAAACATCCTCCGAAATCAGCGTGTCTCCCAATGCGATCATGGGAGCAAAATTAAATCGAACAACCCGAACCACCGCAACAAGAACGTGAAGAGTTAACTTTGAACGTATGCAGAACGGGTGGCATAAAGGCAATCGTGTGATTTGGGATCGCTGGCGCAGAATTCAACCGTTGAATGTAAAACGAATTCGAAATGCTTGGGCATTGCAGCGAGGTTACAGAGCCATGCAGCATAGTAAGATTGCACCTCAAAAAGCCTGGCCGATGAGCCTCAGCGTTGAGCCCACCACCTCTTGCAATTTGAGATGCCCCGAGTGTCCTTCAGGATTAAGATCTTTTACGCGTCCCACGGGAATGCTGCAAACTGAAATGCTCGCTGATTTGATGAATGAAGTGGGACCACACTTGGCCTATTTGAACCTCTACTTTCAGGGAGAGCCTTACTTGCACAAAGGCATGGACGAATTGGTTCGACTTGGGCGCAAGCACGGTGTTTACACTTCGACATCAACCAATGCTCATTTCCTGCGGCCTGAAAGATGCGAAGCGATTGTGCAATCAGGGCTGAATCGACTCATCATCAGCATTGATGGTACCACTCAGGAAACCTATGAATCCTACCGTGTAGGAGGTCAGCTAGACAAAGTCGTGGAAGGAACGGAAAATATGCTTCGTGCGCGCAAGAGGGCAAAGCACGGGCTGCCGCATGTCGTCTGGCAGTTTTTAGTGGTGGGGCCAAACGAGCATCAATTGTCCGATATCAAGGCTATGGCCAAGCGAGTAGGTGTGGACGAATTGGTTGTCAAAACTGCACAACTTGACTCCCCAGTAGACGGACATCCGCTGTTGACCAAAGATCCAAATCTGCGCCGCTACGACCGCAATTCCAACGGCAAGTGGTCCATCCGAAATACATTCCGCGACGAATGCTGGCGGATGTGGCAAGGATGTGTAATGACCTGGGATGGGCGAATTGTTCCATGCTGCTTTGATAAAGACGCCGAACACGCAATGGGGACGTTTGGAGAACAATCCTTTAACAGTATCTGGTTCAGCGCAAAATATGACGCCTTTCGCGCGCAAATCTTCCACGCTCGATCCAGCGTAGAAATGTGCCAGAACTGTTCCGAGGGGAGTCATGTGTACGCTTGAAACAGCCATCAAAAGGTTTTAACTTGTGAGCATGGCCCCTTCCAAAGCAAACTATTTCCAGTGGCAACGATGGATTTGGCCGGTGTTCGCTGGGACAGCTGCTGCTGCCGCTGTCACTTGGTACGGCCTGCAGCAAGAAGTCATCGACCCGATTAACCAAGAAACTGTGCCGTCTATCAAACTGCTCCGCGCATTTGATTGGGATGAAAAAGCCTTTTTAGCGGTACTTGGATTGCTCGGTTGCATTGTACTGCGTGACCTAGGATATATGTATCGTTTGCGAATTTTGTCCAACAGTTCGATGCGCTGGCGCCAGTGTTTTGACAGCATTGTACTCTGGGAATTGGCCTCGGCATTAACGCCCAGTGTGGTTGGCGGATCTGCGGCGGCCGTTTGGATTCTAAAACGAGAAGGCATGCGATGGGGAAAAAGCCTAGCAACCATTTTCGCCACCGCATTGATGGATGAATTGTTTTATCTCCTTGCCGTCCCCATCATGTTTGGAATCGCACTGCTTTCCGACCATTCCATCTTTCCAGAGATTGCGTCAGATGCATCAGGAATAAACACAAGCTTGCCCGTGCTTTTTGGCATGGCCTATGCGTTCATTGGCGCTCTTACCGCCGTTATTCTTTACGGTTTAATCATCCAGCCCGATGCCACATTCCACCGTCTTACTCGTTGGAGCAAAAGACGTCCACTGCAGCGATGGGAACCTGCGATTGCAAGTTGGGCAAGTGATTTGCGAGAGGCCTCTCGCACACTAAAGCAAGCAACAGCTACTTTTTGGGGCAAGGCCTTCCTTGCGACATGCATTAGCTGGTGCGCACGATTCGCCACATTGAACATGGTGTTTTCAATCTTTTATTCCAATGTCCCACATGCGGCTTTGCTTGCACGACAACTTGTACTTTGGCTAGTATTAACCATCAGTCCCACTCCTGGATCAGCCGGAGTGGCTGAGCTCGGACTTCCGGCCCTCACGTCCGACCTCATAGGGATTGCATATCTCGCTATCGTAGTGCTCATTTGGCGTCTTTCCACCTATTTCATGTACCTGATAGTGGGTGCACTCATACTTCCCCAATGGCTTCTGAAGACAAGAAGTGATTCGTCCGTGCAAGAACCGATTGCGGCTCCGTAACTTTGACCCAACTATGAAAGAGAATAAAAAAATTGGCAAAGGCACCCGTGCGGTCCATGCCGGAGTGAAACCAGACCCCACAACTGGAGCGATAATGACGCCAATCTTTCAAACTTCCACGTACGTCCAAGAGGCTGTAGGGGTGCACAAGGGGTGGGAATATTCTAGATGCCACAATCCAACCCGAGCAGCCCTGGAGTCCGCATTTGCTGAACTCGAAAGTGGCACACATGGTTTGGCTTTCGCTTCGGGTCTTGCCGCCATTGACACGGTTTTAAAAACATTGAAGCCTGGAGACGAAATCATTGCAGGTCAGGACTTGTATGGCGGAACAGCTCGACTTTTTCGTACAAATTATGAGCCCATGGGGCTTGTATTTCATTTTGTAGATACACAAAAACCAGAGCTTGTGGAGGCTGCGATGAATGAGCACACAAAATTGGTCTGGCTTGAAAGCCCCACCAATCCCCTCATGCAGATCACAGACATTGCTGCAATCGCTAGCCTGACAAGCCCAAGAGGCATCTTGCTAGCTGTCGACAACACCTTTGCCTCTCCCATGTTGCAGCGACCACTGGAACATGGTGCAGACATCGTAATGCATTCCGTGACAAAATACATGGGTGGACACAGCGATGTGGTTATGGGAGCTTTGATTACAAAGAATGAAGAGGTCGACGCTTCGCTTCGGACCATCCAAAACAATTGCGGTGCCATCGCTCAACCCTTTGATTCATTTCTGGTGTTGCGTGGTTTAAAAACACTTCATCTCCGCATCGAACGTCATTGCATCAATGGAAAGAAAATTGCCCACTGGCTGAAGTCCAATCCACACGTAGGCAAAGTCTACTGGCCAGGTTTTGAAGATCATCCAGGACATGAGATTGCTGCCCGACAGATGGATGATTTCGGAGGGATGATCGCTTTCGAATTGAAAGGAAACAACCTCGAACAAGCTTTGAAATTCGTCGCTTCCACTGAGCTCTTCGCCTTGGCAGAATCCTTGGGAGGAGTGGAATCGTTGATTGAACATCCTGCGGCGATGACCCATGCTAGTGTACCCGCCGAAATTCGTGAAGAACTAGGGATATCTGATGGCTTCATCCGACTCAGTGTTGGAGTAGAAGACGCCGAGGATTTGATTGCAGACCTCGACATGGCCATGCACAAATCAATCAACTGATTCAGCCATGATAGGAGTAAAATCCTCCATTCCAACGGAACACATGGCAGTCGTTGGCGCGGGGTTGGTAGGAAGCCTTTGGGCGCTGATGTTAGCGCAGCGAGGGCATCGTGTGGACGTTTTTGAACGCCGCCCTGATCCGCGCATCGGAACCTACAAAGGAGGTCGAAGCATCAATCTGGCCATGAGTAATCGCGGCTGGAGAGCACTGGAAAAGGCCGGCATTGCCGATGAAGTTCGAAGCATTGCATTGCCCATTACGCACCGGACAATGCACGCCAAGGATGGAACTTTGACTCGCCAGCCCTATGGATTGCCCAACGAGAAGGGATTGTTTGATGATCCTCAATGTATCTATTCCGTTTCAAGGGGACTGCTCAATAAATTGTTGGTCGAAAAAAGCGAGGCGCATGCTGAAGTGGCTTACCACTTTGGACAACAGTGTGAGGATGTAGACCTTGAAAAAGCTGAGGTCACATTTAGCGGACGAGATGGCAGCCATTCAACACGGCAATTTGATCGCGTATTCGGCACCGATGGTGCTTTTAGCGCAGTGAGGCAAAAAATGACTCGGTCCGACCGATTCGATTTCGAGCAACGCTATCTCTCGCACGGCTACAAGGAAATTGAAATGAGGCCCAAAGCCGACGGAGCATTCAAAATGGAATCAGATGCACTGCACATTTGGCCGCGTGGTGAATTCATGCTCATGGCGCTGCCAAACCCAGACGGTACATTTACCTGCACGGTATTTGCACCTTATGACGGAGAGAATGGGTTGAATAGCCTCACCGATGAAGCGCGTGTGCTTGACTATTTCGAAACGTATTTTGCAGATGTAATCCCATTGGTTCCAGACTACGCAGCACAGTGGCTGGCCAATCCAACCAGTTCACTGGTAATGACACGATGTTATCCTTGGCACAAGGGAGAACGGATCTGTCTCATGGGAGATTCAGCACATGCCATTGTACCCTTTTATGGCCAAGGTATGAACAGCGGCATGGAAGACTGCTCTGTGCTCAGCGAATTGATGGATGGAATGACCAGCACATCTGATTGGAATACGGTCCTACAGGCATACACGGCATCGCGCAAACCATCGGGAGACGCCATCCTCGAATTGGCGCTGCGCAATTACATCGAAATGCGCGACAAAACGGGTGACCCTCGTTTCCTCTTGCGGAAAAAAATCGAAGCCAAAATGGCGGTGCAGTACCCTGGCCGTTGGCTGCCTCTGTACTCTCAAGTTACCTTCAGTCACACGCCCTATGAGCAGGCTCTAGCTGCTGGAAAACGCCAAGATGAAATCATGGAGTCCATTTTAGATCGGCCGGGCATTTCCGAGACGTGGGAAAACCCGAAACTCTTCGAAGAAATCATTCAGCGGTGGGAACAAACTGCATGAAGATCATTGGTAAAAACTGGAATCTATTCATCATTCTGGGAAGCATCGGAATGGCCCTTGTGGGACTTGTCCCGCCTGCCAATGCCCAGCCTGATATTCTTTTCGATGCTCAACGCAGTCAATTTCGAGGCACGGGATGGAGCCTTGGATTGGGAGCACATTGGCTCCAAGCCGTCCCTAAAGAATCTACGTCATTGCTCCTGATTGCAAATGAAAGCAATGAAATTGACACCCTGAATTATGGGCTGTGGAATCACAACGGGTCCACCGGATTTCGTATTGGCATAGGATATTGGTACGTTGCCAAAAGACCGATTCTGTGGGATCGTATTAGCATTCAATTGGAGGGAGGAAAGCACCAAGCAGTGTCTGAATTCATAGGGCTAGTCGCAGATTCTGCTGGGGGCATGGTTTTGGATACCCTGACCGATGTTAGTGCGCCGGGATTGGTGTCTGAATTAACCCTTCGTTTTCATCGTGCGATCGAATTCAAACCTGACTTCTTTTTGGAGTGCCAATTGGGATTGGGTTGGGACGCCGAATGGGGAGGTAGCTTCCATCGCTCAGGACCCAAAGCACAATTTGTTCCACGTGCGAATCCGAGCAGACACCGAATCGCGCTGGAGGTCGGGTTAGGATTCGGAGTGAGAACTCGCTCAGGACGTTACTTGCGCATCATTTCTCAGACCGATGCCCTTCAACTCCAGCCCTTGGCGGCGGACGGCGGCGGACGAATTGATCGGTACGAAGGAACATTTCGGTCGACCCACCTGACCCTTCAATGGGATTTCTTGCGAGACAAGCCAGATATTTCGTGTGCTGGAAAGAACCTAGGGAATGAATCGATGCCTCTGTTTGAGCCAAAGATGCAGCGGAAATTAAAGAAACGTAGAAGAGGCTGAAATATGCCCAAAACTATCGTTCTGCGCACAATTCTACCAATACTTTAGAAGAGTCAGCGGGGTGAAGAAAGGCAATCATTTTCTGATCAGCTCCCTCTTTCGGCCCACTAATCAGTCGATAACCGAGGAGCTTTAGTCGCTCTATTTCTTCCATGAGATCATCCACGAAAAAGGCAATATGATGAAGTCCTTCTCCTCGCTTTTCAATGTGCTCTGCGATGGGACCGGAGACGGAGGTGGATTCCAATAGCTCAACCTTGCTCTCTCCTGTCTGAAAAAAGCTAACCTTTACAGATTCTGATGGAACCTCCTCTCGCTTGAAAGGTGGCACTCCTAGAATATCCTCGAAAATGCGCTCCGCCGAATCCAAATCTCGAACGGCAATACCTATATGTTCAATCCGTTTCATCATGAATAGCGTCTGATTCAAATGTACACCATGAATTGGGCGTTGCTGTCCTAAATTCGCCACATGTCACAACAACACAACGAATGGATGCCACTAGACCTGTCGGGGAAGACTGCGGTCGTATGTGGCTCAACGCAAGGCATTGGGTGGGCAGCCGCATCTCATCTCGCGGGATTGGGTGCGCGGATCATCTTACTTGCTCGCAATGAGCAGCGGCTAAAAGAAGCCCATTCCAAGCTACCAGGTGCTGCTAGTCATGGTTTTGCCGTAGCCGATTTCAGTGATCCATCGAACGTTCAGTCCGCCATCAATGATGTCGTGGCTGCGAATGCAGTACACATTTTGGTCAATAATACGGGCGGTCCAGCCGGTGGCCCCATCGTGGAAGCTAACATTGATGCGTTTCGAAACACCTTTGAGCAGCATTTGATATGCAATCAGATTTTAGCCCAAGCCGTGCTGCCCGGAATGAAGTCAGCGGGCTACGGACGCATAATCAATGTCATCAGTACCAGCGTCAAACAACCACTCCCCAACCTCGGAGTGAGCAACACCATTCGAGGTGCTGTAGCAAGTTGGGCCAAGACTTGGGCGAATGAAGTAGGTGCCTTTGGCATTACGGTAAATAATGTGCTTCCAGGAGCAACGAATACCGCCCGGCTGGATCAAATCATTGAAAACAAATCCGCCAAAACCAACACCTCTTCCGATGCTATTCGGCAACAAATGGCCAATGCCGTACCGATGAAACGCACAGGAAACCCAGAAGAAGTAGGCCGTGCCATTGCATTTTTAGCCTCACCATCAGCTAGTTACATTTCTGGAGTGAATTTACCGGTGGATGGAGGCCGAACTTCTTCCTTGTGAATTAGATTTGCACTGCTAACGTTAATAGACACGTTGATGACCCATTCTCTCCACGAGCAGGTTCAGACCTTCATGAATGAAGTCGCCGCTCAAAACCCGCATGAACCCGAGTTCATCCAAGCGGTCCAAGAGGTTGCTGAAACCGTAATTCCCTTTATTGCTGATCACCCCAAGTATGCCAAGGAGCAAATCCTGAAGCGTATGGTGGAGCCTGAGCGCGTGATTATGTTTCGCGTGGCTTGGACTGACGATGAAGGGAACATACACGTAAACAGAGGCTATAGAGTTGAATTCAACTCTGCGATTGGACCCTACAAAGGCGGACTCCGATTTCATCCTTCAGTGAACTTGAGTGTTCTGAAATTTTTGGGCTTTGAACAGGTTTTCAAAAACAGCCTTACCACGCTTCCCTTGGGTGGCGGAAAGGGCGGCTCTGATTTCAATCCCAAGGGAAAATCTGACCGTGAAGTAATGCACTTTTGCCAAAGCTTCATGACCGAACTGGCCCGACACATTGGACCCAACACCGATGTGCCTGCCGGTGACATTGGAGTCGGTGGCAGAGAAATTGGCTACATGTTTGGTCAATACAAGCGATTGCGCAACGAATTCACGGGTGTCCTCACTGGAAAGGGACGCAACTGGGGAGGATCATTGATTCGACCCGAGGCCACAGGCTACGGAGCTGTCTATTTCGCTGCGGAGATGCTCAGCACCAAAGACCAAGATTTAGTCGGTAAAAACGTGGTCATTTCCGGTTCGGGAAATGTCGCGCAATACGCTGCTGAAAAAGTCATACAGATGGGTGGAAACGTGCTAACTATGTCAGACTCTGGAGGATTCGTCCACGACCCCAGCGGCATCGACAAAGCCAAACTAGACTGGATCAAAGAGTTGAAAAATATCCGACGCGGGAGGATTTCGGAATACACCGATGCCCACCCAGGATCTAGTTATCATGCCGGCAAACGGCCTTGGGGAATTAGCTGCGACGCCGCCTTCCCGTGCGCCACGCAGAATGAGTTGGAATCATCAGACGCACTAAAACTCGTAGCAAATGGTTGCATGGTAGTGGCAGAAGGCGCCAACATGCCAAGCACTCCGGAAGCCATTGAAGCGTTCCACGCTGCCAAAGTGTTGTTTGCCCCAGGCAAAGCATCCAACGCAGGAGGCGTTGCAACTAGTGGCCTTGAGATGTCCCAAAACAGCTTGCGCATGAGCTGGTCCCGCGAAGAAGTGGATCAGCGCTTGCTCACCATAATGAAGGACATCCACTCACAATGCGTAGAATACGGAACTGACGAAAGTGGTTATGTGGATTACGTCAAGGGTGCGAACATCGCAGGTTTTGTAAAAGTCGCTGACGCGATGATCGATCAAGGCATCGTCTAATCGACACGAAATATCGGGTTACCTTTGGCGCATGAATACCGGATTCCAACATCTGCAAAGCGCCAATATTTTTTTTTTCGCGGAACACTTGATGGGCACATTCGACCAGGTTTTGAGGCATACTGTTGCTTTTAAGTGAGGCCGTTGAAACACATTGCACTCTTCTTCGGCGCTCTGCCATTGATCATATTGACTCAGTGTGCGGGCAGCGATACGCCCACTGCTCAGCCTACGGAAGATATCGCCCAGCCATCCTTTGCTGCTATTAAAAGAATCTATACCATGAAGTGCTCACTTTGCCATGGCAACGACGGCAAGCTAATGGCTTCAAAAGCACCTGACCTCAGCAAATCGAAAATGAGCCTTGAAGACCGTGTGGCAATTATCTCTTATGGAAAAGGCACCATGCCGCCGCAAAAGGGAATTTTAGACGCCGCTTCCATTCGCGGAGTTGCTGCTTACATCGAAGAATTTAGGGACTGACGAAGCATGCTGGATAAGAAAAAAACGTACTCCACCGCACAAGAACCGGAAACGTGCATCTTGATTGGACTAGTGACCGGAAGAGAAACACGAGATATGGTGAATGAGCACCTCGAAGAGCTGGCCTTTCTGGCAACCACCGCCGAAGCCAACTCCATGAGGACCTTTATTCAAAGCTTGGATCGACCCGACACCCGAACATTTGTGGGGAGCGGAAAACTCCAAGAGATAAAGGAATTCGTGGAAGAAAAGGATATTGATATGCTCATCTTTGACGACGAATTATCGCCGACACAGTTGCGAAACATCGAACGGGAGATTCCCGAACGTAAAGTTCTGGATCGACCGAATTTAATTCTGGATATCTTCGCGCAGCGAGCACGCACAGCACATGCAAAGACGCAAGTAGAATTGGCCCAATACCAATACCTGCTCCCTAGGCTCACCAACATGTGGACACACCTGCAGAAGCAAAAAGGTGGAATTGGAATGAAAGGGCCGGGTGAAAAAGAAATCGAAACAGATCGACGAATCATAAGGGACCGCATTTCCCATTTGAAAAAAGAACTGAAATCCATCGATCAACAGATGTCCACCCAACGTGGCAACCGAGGCGCATTGGTTCGCGTAGCTCTTGTAGGGTACACGAACGCTGGTAAGAGCACGTTAATGACGTTGATGTCCAAGAGCAAAGTATTTGCCGAGGATAAATTGTTTGCGACCCTAGATACTACCGTGCGCAAAGTGGTCTTGCAAAACCTCCCCTTTTTGCTAAGTGACACCGTTGGATTCATTCGCAAGCTTCCACACCAGCTTATCGAAAGCTTTAAGTCCACCCTTGACGAAACACGAGAAAGCGATTTGCTGCTTCATGTAATAGATGTGAGCCATCCCCAATTTGAAGAACACCTCATCATTGTCGAAAGCACATTGGCTGAAATCGGGAGCGCAGACAAGCCTTCAATGCTTGTTTTTAATAAAATCGATCGCCTCATCGAAGAACCCTTTGGACCCACCAGAGAAGATCAAGTTGAGGGGCTTCGTGAACGTTTTGAGCGCGTAGATCGAGAAGTGATTTTCATTTCAGCGATTCAAAAAACTGGATTAGAGGAACTCCGTCTTAAAGTGTTCGAAGCCGTCAAATTGATTCACGTCAAACGATACCCGTATCAAAACTTTCTTTATTGAATGAGACCAGCCATGCGGGAGTTGCTCTGACTTTGCGACCTTTGCATCATGGCAGCCATAAGACAAGAAAAAGTCGCCGAACTCATCCGGCGTGATTTAAGTGTAATATTCCAGCAAAACGCAAGCGCCTGGTTGGGGGGTATGTTTATTTCTGTGACGCAAGTGAGGATGTCGCCTGACCTCGGATTGGCAAGAGTTTATCTCAGTTTCATGGCCGTACCGGACAAAAAGATAGCCTTAGAAGCGGTGAGACAACAAGGGTGGCGTGTGCGAAAAGCGCTGAGTGATAAAATTGGAAAACAAGTCCGGATTATTCCTGAGTTGAACTTCTATCTCGACGACAGCATCGATTATTATGAGTCCATCAATAACGCGCTAAAAAAATAAAATCACTGCCGTGAAACTCCCATTTCGTCTTGCATGGCGGTACGCCTGGGCACGT
Source organism: Flavobacteriales bacterium UBA1959 (assembly GCA_002336085.1). GTDB lineage: Bacteria > Bacteroidota > Bacteroidia > Flavobacteriales_D > Sanyastnellaceae > UA16. The sequence continues at coordinate 16,207 of DDEH01000130.1, forward strand.
CGATCCCGGAGCTTGACCCACCTCATCTCAGGCATTTCTATGTTTGTGATTGCGGCGGTAACTGCCGCGATGATCGCCATATTGAGCGCATTCAATGGCATTGAATCCGTCGTTTCAGAGCTGTTTGGCACCCTTGACGCTCCGGTAGCTATTGTTCCTGCATCGGGCTCAGCATTGCCCGAAAGCATTGGTCACTGGCTCGAACAATCCTTTGGCCCCGAATCAAACACACCCGTTTTAAGTGCAATCGCGCCCGTTATTGAAGACGAAGCTGTTGTCTCTTGGAGTGGAAATCAACCCCATATCTGCACGGTATTGGCTTTTGACTCCAAATTATTGCAGGCCACTCCCATTGCTTCTTCCGTACGCTCGGGTACCTGGGACCCGAATTGGGATGAGGCTTCTACATGCATCATCGCAGGGCTAGGTGTCAAGAATATCCTGGGATTAAATTCCATCAATGACGATGGACAGCGGCCATCACTGCTGCTGCGAGCACCGATTAGAGGAAAAAAACTGACCCGTTACAAAGAGCGGGCATTCCACTCAGAGCGGGCATTTGTTTGTGATGTCTTTTCTGTCAACGCCGAAATTGACCGAAAATATATTCTAGCACCTCTCGCATTTGCACGCCAGCTTTTCGCCCGGGACTCGGTCGTGTCTCGGTTTGAACTGGGCTTGGCCTCGGGGATATCGGAAACGGAAGCAGCGAGCTCCATCCGGTCCGGATTGCTCGCAAGTGGTCTAAAGGCTGCGGTGCGCACGCGTTCGGAGAAAAACAAATTGATCACTCAAACAAATCGCGCGGAAAAATGGGCGACTTTTTTCATTCTTAGTTTCATTTTGGTTGTCGCTGCATTCAACGTCATGGCATCGCTCACAATGATGCTATTGGACAAGCGACAAGACATGGAAGTACTCAATGCAATGGGACTCACAGGATGGAAGCTGGAGCAGGTCTTTGCCCTTCAAGGGGTAATGATTAACACCATTGGCGCCGTAACCGGCACTTTACTAGGGGTGCTGCTCGTCCTTGGTCAGCAGCATTATGGCTGGGTGAAACTGCACGGCTCTGTCATCCCATCCTACCCTGTTGCGCTTGAGGCACTCGACGTAATTGGCACATTAACCGTCGTCGTCGTCATCGGTGGCATTGGCTCAGGTTGGATGGTTCGAAATCTTGTCCATAGGTTCGTATAGCCGCAGCGGAAAACGGCGATTCAAATCGCTTTTTCAAACGGCATGGTCGCTAAAGCATCCAGTTTATCTCGGACTGCACTCACTTCATCCAGCGTTACCAAATCCAAGCGATGAGACTTGAAGTCGCGCAATCCTTTAAAGTAATTCGCATAATGCCGCCGCATTTCTACAATTCCCAATCGTTCGCCTTTCCATTCCACGCCTTTGTCAAAATGTTCCCTTGCCACCGCAACCCGTTCTGCCATGTCCGGTGGATCCAATAGTTCACCGGTCGCCATGAAGTGCTTAATCTCACGAAAAACCCATGGGGCTCCAATGCTTGCACGTCCAATCATGATGCCATCTACGCCATAGCGTTCTTTGTATTGCACCGCTTTTTGCGGCGAATTGATGTCGCCATTGCCAAAGACAGGGATATGGATTCGCGGATTGTTTTTGACTTGAGAAATTAGGCTCCAATCTGCCTCGCCCTTGTACATCTGAGCACGGGTTCGGCCGTGGATACTAATGGCCTTAATGCCAACATCTTGGAGGCGTTCTGCAACTTCAACAATAAACTTGGATTGATCATCCCAACCGAGGCGAGTCTTCACGGTGACCGGAAGCGAAGTGCTGTTGACAATTTCCTTGGTCATTGCGACCATCTTGGGAATGTCTTGCAATATGCCTGCACCAGCACCTTTGCATGCGACCTTCTTCACCGGACAGCCGTAATTGATGTCAATTATATCCGGTTGCGCTTGTTCGGTGATGGCTGTTGCCTTCCGCATGGATTCAATTTCACTCCCAAAAATTTGAATCCCCACCGGACGCTCATATTCAAATATATCAAGCTTCGCTCTGCTCTTTGCAGCGTCTCGAATCAACCCCTCGGAACTGATGAATTCGGTATACATCAAATCTGCACCATACTTCTTGCAAAGTGCGCGAAACGGCGGGTCACTTACATCCTCCATCGGCGCAAGGAGCAAAGGAAATTCTGCAATATCGATGTCGGCGATGCGGACCATTTTTTCTTTGATGTGGACATTTCCATTCAATCCACGAACTTGCAGACTGGTTATACCCTCTTGCAAAATTAAGCCATGATCCGAACCGCCTTCCAAACAATGCACCCTTTTGGGCAATTGATTTTCTTTTTTTGCATGGTACTCGTGGGTATGGCTGTCGCATCTGGTGCTGGATTCGCTTTGTTAGCAAGCGTATTAGGGCACTCTGTCGAACAGGCTTTTGCATTCGCCAATGATGCCGATTCAGAGGAAGGCAAGATTTATAACCTCATCATCAATGGAGCCAATCAATTGCTATCCTTTGGACTCATGGCATGGTTGGCTCACCGATTGTTTGCGGGACGAACCTTCCTCAATCTCTCTTTACCGAAGCCAGGCTGGTGGCTTTGCGCTGTGGCAATGGCAGTAGCAGCTCAACCTCTCATTGACCTTACGTTTCGAGCGAATGGAATGCTCCTCGAGTTCATGCCTGACGCATTGGCTCAATCGATCAATCATTATGAGTCAGTGGCAGCTGAAGTCACCGCGTCGCTTCTCACTTTTGATGCCAGTTGGCAATTCCCAGCAACGCTTATCACTGTCGCCTTGTTGCCCTCAATCTGCGAGGAATTCGCCTTTCGCGGGATCATTCAACCGCTGACCGCACGGTGGACGAATAATATCCATGCAGGCGTCTGGATGGGCGCATTTTTATTCAGCGCCATACACATGCAGTTTCATGGATTCTTGCCCCGCATGATCATTGGAGCAGGATTAGGCTACCTCGTGGTTTACAGCGGGAGCCTTTGGCCTGCAATCGCAGCGCACTTCTTCAACAATGCTGGAGCTATCGTCATGGCCGCCATCTTTGGCGAAACATTCATACAACAGGAAATGAATGACAGCAGTCCCTGGGAACTCGGTGATTACGGATTCGCTGCTGCTGCTTTGGCAGTAGGCATATATGGGATCCGCTGGATACGTGACCAATCACCTTGGCCCGAACGTCATCCCGTAAACTGATCAGTCTGAAGAATTACTCTCTACAAAAGCGCGAGCCACAATCAAGTCCTCTGGTGTTGTGATCTTGATGTTTTGAAAATCGCCATCTACCAAATGGATGGAACGTCCTGCATACTCAAATACGCTCGCATCATCTGTGAATTCTTCGCGAAAACCTGTGCCATAAGCCTCCTTTAGAGACTGAATATCGAAACATTGAGGCGTTTGTACTGCACGCAATCGGTCCCGCACCACCGCATGTGATCCCGCGCCATGTACTTCTCGAATGCTGTCTTTTACTGGGACCACCGGCACAGCCGATCCCGAAGAGGCCGCCGTCTCATAGCAGGCCTGAATCGTGGAGACTGACACAAAAGGACGTACTGCATCATGAATGCCAACAACCCCTGCATCTGGTAATGTATGAAGGCCATTGAGCACTGAATGCCAACGTTCTACTCCCCCAACAACCACGTGCTTCACTCCGGCTGAGCCGTATTGATTTTCCAAGTTGTGAAACTCCTGCACCAAACTTTCATGAAGGACCAAAACGACCTCTAATTCTTGGCCCAAGGCTTCCCGAAAGCGTTGAAGGGTCCACCACATAAGTGGTCGACCCTTCAACAAGAGAAATTGCTTTGCAACCGGCTGTTGCATGCGCGTGCCCGTACCACCAGCCACAAGAATGAGGTATTGCTTCACCCCCGTGCAGCTTGATAACGATCAGCTACGGCATTCCAATCAATCACATTGAAGAATGCAGCGATGTAATCAGGGCGACGATTTTGGTAATTCAAGTAATACGCGTGCTCCCAAACGTCCAGTCCTAAAATGGGTGTCCCCCCACAGCCTACTCCTGGCATCAAAGGGTTGTCTTGATTGGCAGAAGAGCAAACCTCCAATTTGCCATCCTTGACGCAAAGCCATGCCCATCCCGATCCAAATCGTGTTGCAGCTGCTTGCGCAAATGACTGCTGAAATTTCTCCATTCCACCGAGTTCACCATCGATGGCCGCTGCCAAATCACCACTCGGTGATCCGCCGCCGTTTGGAGACATAACACTCCAAAACAATGTATGGTTGAAGAAACCGCCACCGTTGTTGCGCACACCCGCATGATCCGAATGTTGGGCGAGCAATGTGTCGATGGATTTCCCTTCCATTTCAGTGCCAGCGACAGCAGCATTCAGCTTGCTGGTGTAGCCCGCGTGGTGCTTTCCGTGGTGTATTTCCATTGTACGCGCATCGATGTGCGGTTCAAGGGCGTCATAAGCATAAGGCAAAGCTGGGAGTTCAAAAACCATGATTTTTTGTATTAATGTTTGTTGTTGTCCAATTGCAAAGATAACTGACCGTCGATGATGATAATAGCGTCTGTGTTTTTCAGCCAATATATCGCTTTCTGGAACTCTTGATCAAATTGTACTGAATACTCATGAAATGCGGATTCCCCGGAGGCATTCCGAAGAACCTGTGAGGCAAAGCGTTGTTTCAACAATGAGCGTTCGGAAGAGCGAAGTGTCGGAATATCAAATCCGCCTTCACGGGCTGCATTCATCAAGTGGTTCCAGCCTGCATCTGTCCAGATTTCAGGATTTTCAGGTTCTTTGTCCTCTACAAACCAATTCGAACGGTGGGCATCAACGAAAGAAAAAGCGGCATCTCTGAGCACTCCCGACCAACTCAATTTTGACATGAGGCTCGACATTCCCGATGTATCAAGCGGAACAAAAACATCCGGGGTTATGCCCCCGAGGCTCTTCACGATTTTGCCTTGCGGCGTTCGAAAAACCAACGAATCTGTGTCGGCATTTAACATACTGTCGGCTTCAAACAATTCGCCTCGTTCGTATCGCATAAAATAGTCATCTCCGTAATCCACGTCACTGCCATAAGGCTTTTGAATTGCTCTCCCAGTAGGGGTATAAAAGCGCGCAACCGTAAGCCGCAAAGCCCCGAGGTCTGATATCGAGAATTCTTCTTGGACAAGTCCCTTGCCAAAGGTTCGCCGGCCAACAATTATGCCGCGATCGTGATCCTGCATGGCTCCCGCAAAAATTTCACTCGCCGATGCTGAAGATTCATCCACCAAAACGGCCACGTCCCAATCCTGCCAACGTCCGTCATTTCTAGCCTTGTACGTTCGCTTCGGAACATGCTCACCCTCCGTATAAACCACCAACTGCCCTTTGTCAAGGAATGCCTCCACCATGGGAACAACAGCGTTTAAATACCCTCCTCCGTTGCCGCGCAAATCCACAATCACTTGCTTCAATCCCGCTCGCTCCAATTGCACCATAGCCTCTTCAAACTCCTGCGCGGTGTTTTGCGCAAATCGAACAACCTTTATGTAGCCTCGAACAGAATCAATGGCAAAAGCCGACACAACACTATGAATGGGTATCCGGTCGCGTTTCAGGACAATTTGTTCCAGCCCATCGCCACGTGGAACCCCAACCCTCACTTTTGTATTGCGCGGGCCTTTCAGTAACTCCATCACTTTGCGATTGTCCAATTCTGAACCTGAAATCGGAATGGAATCCACTTCCAAAATTCGGTCTCCGGCAAGTACACCTGCTTTCTCAGCGGGTCCACCCGGAATAGCTGCAACTACCATTAAGGTATCATCCTGGATGATAAATTCCACACCAATACCTTCAAAATTACCCTCCATAGGCTCTGCCATATCTGCCAATTCCTTGGAAGAGAAAAACAACGTGTGAGGATCTAGTTCTTCTAGAATAGCATCAAGAGCTACTTGCTCGAGCTCCTCGCGCATCACCGGATCAACATAAGTTTTTTCTACGCGATCCAAAACTCCATTCAAAGCGTTTCGTGACGAACCTGGGGCGAAAGTTCCTGTTGAATCAGTCCCAGACGAGAGACCGATATAAACCCCCAAAATCAACACCGCAGCATAAGCAACTGGCTGCCATGAAGGCGCAGTTTTAGCACGGGTTTGCGGGGGTGTAGAAGGTTTCATTTGGAAGCTAAACTGATAACCGGTTTACGCACTAGGTTGTTCGAGGTGAACCAATTCCACTCCAGCTTGGCGCAGGAAATCAAGGCCCTGGTGATCCTTATACTTGTTCCGAAAAACCAAGCGACTAATGCCCGCCTGATGAATCAATTTGGCACATTCGCGGCAAGGCGAAAGGGTTATGTACAAGGTTGAACCCACAGCACTGTTGTTGGAACGTGCCAACTTGGTGATGGCATTCGCCTCTGCATGCAAAACATACCAATGGGTCTCCCCGGCATCATTTTCGCAGACATTTGGGAATCCCGTGGGCGATCCATTGAAGCCATCAGCGATGATCATTCGGTCTTTTACAATGAGCGCACCGACCTGCTTGCGCGTACAATGTGACAATTGAGCCCATTCTGTCGCCATGCGCATATAGGCTTCATCATATCGGTTTTGTTTCTGATCCTTCTGGTTCATCATCGAGCGAAAAAATGGACGTTGCTGCTATGGGTGCTGTGAATCGTGACGCTGCAGTGTACTGCTACACCCCCAAAGTTAGTCTTCTGGAGCGGGCTTCGTAGCTTGCATACTAGAAAGATTGATAAATGCGCATATACACCCGCACCGGCGACGACGGCACCACTTCCTTGTTTGGGGGGCAACGCGTGGACAAGGACGACATGCGAATTGAGGCATACGGCACACTGGATGAGCTAAATACCGCAATGGGCACTCTCTGTTCGTCCGATGGATTCTCTGAGGATAATAGCGGCTTAAAGTGGTTGCAGAAACTCCAGTCAGATGTCTTCACGTTGGGAAGTCACCTGGCCACCACCGATGATTCCATGGCGAAGCACTTGCCTGACCTTCCTGAAAAACGCGTAGACGAAATGGAAGTTTGGATGGATAGAATCAGCCAATCCCTTCCCGAGCTCAAGAACTTTTTATTACCCGGTGGACATCCCGCGATCTCCGCTTGCCATGCATGCCGGGTGACCTGTCGAAAGGCGGAACGGAGGGTCATTACTTTGGCGCGGCATGCTGAAGTCCCTGACGGGATCCTTCCCTATTTGAACCGATTAAGCGATGTATTTTTCGTTTGGAGCCGGCAACTCCATGTTCAATTTAGTGTGGACGAAATCCCTTGGAAGCCTAATAAGTGACGGGTTTTCAAGCGATTCTCATCTTTTTGTATTCTTTAAGGCCTCTTTTCTTGCATCTCATCTCGATTCTTCTATTTTTGCGCGCTCAAGTACTAGCATTATGTATTGGACTCTCGAATTGGCTTCCTATTTAGAAGACGCGCCTTGGCCAGCTACCAAAGACGAGTTAATTGACTTTGCGATGCGCACCGGCGCACCTCTCGAGGTGGTCGAAAACTTGCAGCAACTTGAGGACGAGGGGGATGCTTTCGAAACCATCGAAGACATCTGGCCCGACTATCCGAGCAAAGAAGACTTCTTCTTTAACGAGGATGAGTATTAGGAAGCTGCAGAACGAATTTTGAAACGAAGCCGTCTGATTGCGTTTTCAAGACTCAGCAATAAATGCCTGAAGTCCTACTCGCGTGAGTTTGCCATTCAACCATTCCGGATCCAATTCAGCGCCTAACTTTTTGTAGAAGCCAATAGCGGGTTCGTTCCAGTCCAAAACCTGCCACTCCATCCTGCCGAAATCGCGCTCCACGCATGCTTGGGCTACCGCATTAAATAGCGCGCGGCCGATGCCTTTTCCCCGGTGTGAATCCCGCACCACCAAATCTTCCAGAAAGCCACACTTGCCTTTCCAGGTGCTGTATTTGGTATACCAAAGGGCCATCCCCACCAGTGTTCCTTCCCACTCAGAGACAAACAATTCGAAGATACGATTCGGCCCAAACCCGTCGTACATCAATTGCTCCACCGTAGTATCCACTTCGTCCCCCGCACGCTCGTAGACGGCGAGTTCAACAATGAGTGCGTGCACAGCAGGCATATCCTGCAGGGTGGCAACACGAATAGTCAATGGCGTAGAATTTGTCATACATCCAAAGGTAGGCAGGAGTTGAGGCCTTACATTCGAAACATGAATGCAAGTGATATTGGAGCCTTGGACGCCATCATTGGAATCTCCTTCGCGTGGGCCTTATTCCGAGGGTTTCAAAAGGGTTTTATTGTTAAAATCGCCTCGCTTTTTGCCTTAGTTGCAGGTACTTTCGCCGGGTTTCATGGGTCGGAGGGCTTGGCAAGCTGGCTAAACAAAGAAGTGAATTGGTCTGAAACGAGCGTGCAGGTGACAGCATTTGTTTTGACCTTTGTTCTCGTTGTAATCGGCGTTCACTTCATCGCGAAAATCATCGAGAAAATGGTCGATCTAACTGCGCTCGGGTTGATCAACAAACTCGCAGGAATGGCGCTCGGCGCGTTCCAAATGATCTTATTGCTTTCCATCATGACATTTGCCCTTGATGGTGTGTTTGGACCGAGAAACTGGCTACCCAAGGGAGCCGCTGAAGAATCGATCCTCTACCCATCAGTAGAGACAGCAGTCGAATGGATTATTCCGGAGATGGACCGAGCTACACCGTGGGAAGAGATGCGGGGACGAATGCAAGACGAAGTGGAACGCTTACAAGACAAGGTAGAACAAGGTATAGAGCAACTCGAGGGCAATCCCTAAATGAATCAACTTACACCAAGCGCAATTTTTAAAGATTGGATTTGTGCGTCAAGGCTGAGCATTGCCTCGGTATAACTCGAAGCCGAAGCCAGTTCAGACTTCGCCATGCGAACGGAAAAATAAAATTTTATTTTTGGCTCAGTACCGCTCGGTCGAGCAGTTACAATCGACCCTTTGTCCGTAATCATTTGAATCACATTGGAAGACGGCAAGTCGATGGGGTGAGACGACCCATCTTTCAAACTCGTTCGGATTTGCGATTGGTAATCCTTCAATTCAACGACGCGTTCGCCACCCAACTCAGCCGGAGGATTGGAACGAAAAGACTCCATTTGCTGCGCAATTTCCTCCTTACCCACACGCCCTTGTTTGGTCTGTGAAATTAGCGCCTCGCGAAAAGCACCATGCGTGCGATGAATGCGTTCCAGACGGTCCAACATATCCATTCCTTCGCGTTCAGCTAAATGTGCCATCTCGCAGATCAAACAGACCGCTGCTACAGCATCCTTATCGCGCACCGCATCACCAATCATGTATCCATAGCTCTCCTCACCACCTACTACAAAGCGACCTTTGCCTTCTTGTTCACGAATAGCTGCCGCAATCCATTTGAATCCCGTTAGCGTTTCGCGCACATCTAGGCCAGCCGCTTTGCCTATTTCTCCCATCAGATCTGAAGTGACAATGGTTTTGGCCACGAAATCAAACCCAGGCTTTAGAGTGCCGTTGGCGGTGCGGCCGCTTAGGACATAGTCCACCAACAAAGCACCTGTTTCATTGCCATTTAATAGACGCCATCCGCCATCCGCATCGGCATCTGGAACCGCAATGCCCACCCGATCAGAATCTGGGTCCGTGCCCAAAACAAGCTTTGCATTGACGTTTTTCGCCAAGTCAATTGCCGCAGAAAGCGCAGCTCCTTCCTCCGGATTCGGGCTGTGAACGGTAGGGAAATTCCCGTCAGGCTCTCGCTGACTCTGCACGATGTGCACATTTCGAAAACCTGCTTTGGCCAAGGCTGGAATAACAGAAACTGAACCCGTCCCGTGCAGTGGGGTGTAAACAATAGGAAAATCCGAGCCGTTTTCAATGAGATCTTCATCCATGCGGAGATCTGTAACCGTTTTCAAATAGGCATCATCCGTGGAAGAACTCGTGATGAAAATGCGACGCTGCGAATCCTCATCTTGCCCCCAATTCACTGCATTGGGTCCGTTCACTCCGCGCACTTCTGCAATAATCCCCTGGTCATGAGGTGGAACAATCTGTCCTCCATCGTTCCAATAAACCTTGTAGCCATTGTACTCCTTGGGATTGTGGCTGGCGGTGATGACAATGCCCGAAGTGCATTCCAAATGACGCACGGTAAAAGACAATTGCGGCGTTGGTCGTAATGCCGGAAATAAGTATACTTCTATTCCATTTCCAGCCAGCACCTCAGCGGCAACACGAGCAAAAACTGGACTCCCATTGCGTGAGTCATGAGCAATAGCCACTCGGGCGCCTTCAGGTTTCGTCTTCAAAACATACTGAGCCAATCCCTGTGTTGCCTGCGCAACCGTATATCGATTTATACGATTGGTCCCTGGCCCCATAAGCCCGCGCAATCCTCCCGTTCCAAATTCTAAATCCGTATAAAATGACTCCACCAAGGCCTCTCCATCGGCAGCCAACATATCCTTTACTTCCTGACGAGTCAACTCATCATAAGGGAGCTCTGTCCATGCCTTCGCTCGCTGTTGAGCCATGGCCTTCAATGCTTCTCCATCCATGTTTTACTGCGATTAAAGTATTCGGTGCATCTGATCTTTCCAATCTTCTGGATCTCTTCCCAATGCTTCCATCAAGGGAACGGGATCCAAATAAGAATAGACCGGGCGCTTCGCCAAAGTAGGATACGCGTCGGTACTGCATGGAATTGTGTCAACCTGCAAATTTTTATGCTCAAAAATAGCTTGTGCAAAATCGTACCATGTAGTCGGCCCAGATGTTCCGTAATGCCACGTGCCCGATTTGAGCAGATTCGGGTTCTTCGCCACTTGCATAAGCAATGCCGCAAACGGACCTGCAGCTGCGGGGGCTCCCCATTGGTCGTTCACAATTTTCAGCGATTTCCCAGACTCGCCGAGTCGAATTATTGTTTGAGCAAAGTTCTGACCCCGTGAATCGTACAGCCAAGCCGCGCGAAAAATCCAAAATCGACATCGATTGCTATCAACAAATGCCTTGACCACCGCTTTTTCCCCCTCCCATTTGGAATGGCCATAAACACCCGCAGGCGATGGTTCATCATCCGTTTGATACGGATCATTTTTATTGCCGTCAAAAACGTAATCTGTACTCACATGAATCAAATCGACGCTATGTGCAACGCACCGTTCCGCCAGATACTGAAGCGCCGTTCCGTTAATTTTCCGCGCCAATTCCGCTTCTTCCTCAGCTCGATCCACGGCCGTAAAAGCAGCTGCATTCACAATCACATCAGGCCTATGGGAATCCAGCGCGCGCTCAATGGAGGCCACGTCGGTAACGTCCAACATCTGTCGGTCACAGACGATCAATTCGAACCCGAGCGGCAATTCAAACTCACTCAGTCGGGACCCCAATTGACCGTTCGCTCCAGCTATCAATATCCTTCGCATGATCAAATTTACAATTCTGAAACGGAAGCGTCCTATCCATTCGACCTCATGGCCTCTACAGGTTCCATTCGCGCGGCTTTTCGAGCAGGTGCCAAGCCCGCGACCAAACCTGATGTAATAGCAACACTCAGAGCAATGATAATTCTTGAGGAGCGCACCACCATCACAAAACCAATGTCGATGGCATTCACTACCGCAACAATTGCCTCGATGGCAAGCAGAGCAAAGATTGCCCCAATTACGCACAAGGCAACAGCCTCGAACAAAAACTGCATCAAAATAAATGTCGATTTCGCCCCCATGGCCTTTTGCACACCGATAATTCTGGTGCGCTCACGGACACTTACGAACATAATGTTTGCTACACTGAAGCATCCGACTAAAATGGCAAAGATGCCAATGAACCAACCGCCGTATTCCACCTGTTGAAAAATCGAATCCAGTATTGACGTCAACATCCCGATTTGATTGATCGAAAAATCCGCTTCCTCTGTTGGTCTCAATCGCCGAACAGACCGAAACTGCTGCACGATTTCATCAGAGAGCTCAGCTGTGCTGACTCCGTACTTGGGCTTTACCATGATCTGGGTCGCTTGTCCAAAATCCATGATGCGGTGACCAAATTTTGCGGGAATCACAATGGCACGGTCAAATCCGTCGTTCACCATTGAAACCCCTTGTTTCGCAAAAACACCAACGATCTCAATTCGTTGTCCCCGCGCCTCGATCGATTCGCCCAATGGGTCATCCTTGCCTGTCAACTCCAAGGCAACGTCGTATCCAACGACGGCAACACTGCGACCTGCAGCGACCTCCATTGGCGAGAAATAACGGCCATTTGCAATGTCCAAAGCAATAACATTCTCATACCCCTCGGAAACAGCCGCAACACCAACTGCATCCATTCGGCTGTTCTGAGACTCCAAAGACAAAGCCGCGTTGGACTGAAAAACAACGTCTTCAGCAAGATTGAGGCGATCGGCAAGCAAATCCATATCGCTCAGACTCACTTCCCTCCGTTGGACGTACTTCCACCAAGGATAGTCTTCACCAAATGACCACGGCCATTTTTGCACGAAGAGAACTTCATCGTCCAGGATGTTAAATGTGTCTTTTAGACCGTCCTCCAAGGAATCCACTACGGCAAAAACAGCGGTGATCATAAAGATTCCAACCATCACGCCCAGCAAGGACAGAAACGTTCGCAAACGGTTGGTCACAATAGCAGACCAAGCAAATGCAAAACTCTCCCCGATAAGGCGCAACCATAACATGTCAACAAAGCTAATTCGAGGGGCATGAAACGCGCTATGGTTTCGGGTTTAATTGTAGTTTTGTCATTACCAAATCCTCTGACCCTAAGCCTCATGAACGCTCCTCGCCGCATTCAATCCGCACTGATTTCCGTTTTTCATAAAGAAGGCCTTGAACCCATTGTCGCCGAGCTGCAGCGACTGGGCGTGACCATCTACTCTACTGGCGGCACGCAAACAGCACTCGAAAAAATGGGTGCTACGGTCGTATCAGTGGAGGAAGTAACCAATTACCCTTCCATCCTAGGAGGGCGTGTCAAAACACTGCACCCCAAAGTATTTGGAGGCATCCTCAACCGCCGACATCTTGAAGCCGACGTGGCACACATGGAAGAATATGACCTGCCTCACATCGATTTGGTCATCGTAGATTTGTATCCATTCGAGGAAACAGTAGCACAAGGCAAATCGCACAGTGATGTCATCGAAAAAATTGACATTGGTGGGATTTCCTTGATCCGAGCAGCGGCAAAGAATTTTGAAGACGTTGTCATCGTTCCAAGTCAAGCGGAATATCCTACGATTCTAGATTTACTAAAAAATGGCGAAGGCGTGACAACACGCGAAGAGCGTCAAAAATTAGCGACTCAAGCGTTTCGTATCAGCTCTCATTATGATACACGCATCCATGAATGGATGCAAGGCGGAACATCTGTGGAAGAACTCAACCTTTCAGAGCGGAATTCCACATCGCTGCGCTATGGCGAAAACCCACATCAGGAAGGCCGTTTCTATGGCGATCTCAGCGCCATTTTTGACCAGATTCATGGCAAGCCGATGTCATACAACAATCTACTGGACATTGATTCCGCCGTTCAGCTGATGCGGGAATTCCAACATGATGCTCCAACATTTGCTGTTTTAAAACACAACAATGCCTGTGGATTGGCCACCCGAAAAAGCGTGTCCGATGCATGGAGAGACGCCCTTGCTGGCGATCCTGTTTCCGCATTTGGGGGGGTCCTCATTTGCAACCATCCAATCGATGCAGAGACAGCCACCGCGATGCATGAGCTATTCTTTGAAGTGGCTATTGCGCCCTCTTTCAACGCAGACGCCCTCCCTATTCTGCAACAAAAGAAAAACCGTATTCTGCTTGTTCAAAAGCCGTGTGACGCTCAAGCAACAACCGTGCGGTCAATATTGAACGGCTATCTAGTTCAGCAAGCGGATTCTAAAACCGAAGTCTTGCAGGATCTCAGCCTCGCAACGAACCAAGCGGCGAGTGAAACACAGCTCGAAGATTTGGTGTTTGCCATGAAAGTGGCAAAACATACGCGGTCCAATACGATCGTATTTGCCAAAGGGGGACAACTCCTCGGCAGTGGCACAGGACAAACAAGCCGGGTTGATGCACTGAAGCAAGCCGTGGTCAAGGCCAAAGCGTTTGGTTTTGACTTGGAGGGTGCTGTGATGGCGTCCGACGCCTTCTTTCCTTTCCCTGATTGCGTGGCGTTGGCGAAAGACGCCGGAATCAAAGCCGTTATTCAGCCAGGTGGTTCTGTAAAAGATCAACTCAGCATCGACTACTGCAACGTTAACGGAGTGGCAATGTACATGACCGGAACTCGGCATTTCCGACATTAATCTGGACAAAAAGTTGAAAAAAAAGCAGTAGCCAAGGCAATAACTTTAGGGCCACACTTTCTGCTTTTCTTCATGTAATTCGGCGCTGTGCGTGCTTATATTTGAGTATTCACAGTTGTCCTCCATCCTTAGCCAAATCTGATCATGGGATTGTTCAATTTTTTCATGCAAGAGATCGCCATTGATCTCGGCACCGCCAATACAATCATTTACTACGAAGACAAAGTTGTTGTGGATGAGCCAAGCATTGTCGCAAAGGATCGTTCGAATAGTCGGGTCGTCGCTATCGGCCGATTGGCACAACAGATGCATGGAAAAACGCACAAGAACATCGAAACCATTCGGCCTTTGAAGGATGGGGTGATTGCGGACTTCCAAGCGGCAGAAGAAATGATCAAAGGAATGATCAAGATGATCAACCAAAGAAATTCTTGGTTCACGCCTTCGCTCCGTATGGTCATTTGTATCCCTTCAGGCATTACCGAAGTTGAAAAACGTGCTGTTGCCGACAGTGCGGAGCACGCGGGAGGCAAGGACGTCTATTTGATCCACGAGCCTATGGCGGCAGCAATTGGAATTGGAATTGATGTAGAGGAGCCCATGGGCAACATGATCATTGATATCGGAGGAGGAACATCGGAGATTGCAGTCATTGCATTGGGT
>DDEH01000069.1:0-2126 GCA_002336085.1 Flavobacteriales bacterium UBA1959
TCACTGCCATAAAACTCTCGGAATCGCGGCAAGAAATCTTTCTCGATGTCGCGCAATTCGAAATACGTTTGATGAAGCGGGTGATTGCACACATCGCAGAACCACATCAAGCCGTCTTTGGCATTGGTTCCTTCTCGTTTGCATTCAATGACCAATCCCAATGAACCCTCCTCGCGCATGGGGCTGTGCGGGACTTTTGCCGGATGCAGGTACATATCACCGGGACCCAATTTCATATCCACGGCCTTTCCATCTTCTTGAATGCGTACGGTGATGTTTCCCTCCAGCTGGTAAAAAAGCTCCTCCGTTTCATTGTAATGGTAGTCCTTGCGGGCATTAGGGCCAGCAACGATCATCACAATGTAATCACCGCTTTGTACGTACAAGTTTTTGTTGCCCACCGGCGGCTTGAGCAAATCCCGATGGTCTTCGATCCACTGGGTAAGATTGAATGGCTTGGCAATTGGCATGAGGTGAAATTAAGGCATCCCGCTTCAACTCGCACTCCGACCGGGCAAACTCACCAACGCCACACCAAGGAAAATTGCGGATGCGCACAAAACGGTATACCATCCTAAGTCAGATGTATAATCGCGTCCGCCCGATGAAACAAGCAAAAAAGAAAATGCTGTTGTCAGAATGGGCTGCAAATAAATGTAGATGCTCACGACCGTGGGCTGTACCATGCGCAGTGCATATATATTGAGCAAATAAACCATAAACGTGGTGCCCAATACTACATACGCCAGTCCCTGCCAATCGGCCATTTCAAACGCATTCCAATCCACGGCCAAAGCCTGTTTCATACCAATCGGCAACACCCAAAGCGCTCCAAATGCAAATACCCATGAAATCACTGTCAAAGGCCGGTACTTCGACATGAGTGGCTTGACCAAAACGAGGTAAAATCCATAACTCGTCGCGTTTAGCAAAATCATCAAATCCCCCTGCCATGATGAATAAGCACCCTCGGATTGGCCTCCGATGACCATGAGGGTTATCGCACCAATTGCGCCTAAACCAATGCCTAAAACCTTACGCGATGTAATTGCCGTTCCAAGAAGAATCGAAGAAATACCCAATACCAAAATGGGATTGGACGTCATAATCAGCGAAGCGTTGACGGGACTTGTGGCATTCAAACCATTGAAGAACAACAATTGATTAGCCGCCACACCCGTGGTGCCGCATGCAAATAGTCGCCACCAGTCAGAAGCATCAATTCGATCCCACGGTTTTCCACCAACACGCAATGCCCCGCGCAGCAACCAAAACAAGCCGCCTCCACCCAAAACACGTAAAACGATGAAACCGCTCGGGCCAATCAGATCTGGCATCAACCCTTTGGCCACGAGATAATTACCCGCGTAAGTAAGGCCCACTAGGAGCAAAGCAAGATGAGCCAGATACGTTTTCATAAACGATTAAAGTGCGGCACGCGCAGCCTCCACTGCAGCCTTGGCGGATCCCGCTGTGACCTGGTCATCAAACAAAAACACCGGACGCTTGAGGAAGGTGTATTCTTCCAAGATCAGCTTTCGGTAGTCTGCCTCAGTGAGGGTTTTATCGGCGAGTCCCATAGAACGAAATTTCATGGCACGCCGAGAGAATAATGACTCATATGACCCGGCCAATTCCTTCATCCTGTCAAGGTCTTTCGCGGAAATTCCTTCAGATTTGATATCGACCACCTCACAACCGTGTTGCAGAGGCTGAAGGTCTTCGAAAATGCGGACGCAAGTTTTGCAGGTGGGCAAGGTGAATGCTTTTTTCATGGCTTTTAATTACGCGTTTTCCATTTTTAAAATCAGGTCTTTTAATCCTGACTTCCAATCATTTTCATTGTCAATGACCACTTGGGCCTTGGCTTTCCATGGCTCGATGAATTGAATATCTGCGGGTCGCACGTGGTGCTTCCACTGGTAGCGCACTTCCTCTTCGGCATAGCCGCGGTCTGAGCCGTCTCGGGCGATACGTCGCGCAAGACGAGTTTCCGGAGAAGCATCAATGTATCCCACCAAGTCTACCCGCTGCTCCATTGCCGGATATGCCATGGCAAACAATCCCTCGACGATGAGCCACTCGGCCGATTCTATGGTGACGGTCTCTGACTTCATAACATCGCG
>DDEH01000069.1:2514-4916 GCA_002336085.1 Flavobacteriales bacterium UBA1959
TCACTGACCATGGTTTCATCGTCAATAACGACGGGCAAATCGAAGTTGGTTTGGCCGTTTTGATCCACGGGCAACTCCGACTTGGGTCGGTAGTAGTTGTCCAAAGAAAGCACGGAAGCACGGCCTTCAAAGTGCTCTCGGAGTCCATCAAGAACGGTAGATTTTCCCGAGCCGCTCCCTCCTATCAATGCTAGAATTTTCAATTTGATTCTTGTTTCAATGTTTCGTCGGCCCGTTCCAATTCCTCTGCAAATTCTCGGCTGTTGGCGAGACGCGGCGGCTTGTTTTGCCCGCCCAATTTTCCTCGATTGGACATGGCTTGATGAAAAGCCCCCTTTTCGAGTGGTCGCAACCGTGCATTTTGAAGAATAGATCCCGCGATCAAATCACGGTAATAAGGATTTCGCAAAATCACGCCATCATTGACTGCGCCAGCAAAAGCCGATGCATCCGCTGGCGACTCCGAAAATTCAACAAACCACTCATGGTACGGAAGTCCGTCCACTGGGTTCACTTCGGGTGCGACGTGAAATTCAGCGACCACACCACCTGCCAATGCCATGGCGTCTTGCACGGCTCCTTCCACTTCTTCAGCGATGACATGTTCACCAAAAGCGCTGGTGAAATGCTTTATCCGTCCGGTCACAATGAGTCGATATGGATCCTGGGAAATAAACTTCACTGTGTCTCCAATGTCATACGACCACAGTCCTGCATTGCTGGTTATGATCAGAGCGTACTGCACACCCAATTCAATTTCATGCAACCCAAGACGTCGGCGGTCCGTCTCAAAATACTCCGATGCAGGAATGAACTCATAGAAGATGCCATCATCAACGTTTAAGCGCAATCCCGGACCTTCCAATTCGTCTTGGTAAGCAAAGAAGCCTTCTGACGCAGGGAATAATTCCACGGTATCCACATCTCCTCCAATCAACTCTCGGAATCGCTCTCGATAAGGTTCAAAAGCCACGCCTCCAAAGACGAACACCTCAAAATTGGGAAAGACTTCCTTGACCGTATTAGCACCGGTAACCTCTAGCAGGCGTTCAAAATAATTCTGCACCCAAGATGGAATACCACTGATGAGTCGCAAGTCTTGGTCTTTCGTCTCTTCTACTATTGCATTGACCTTGGCTTCCCATGGCTCGGTGCAGTTGGCCTCCAAGGACGGTAGCCGATTGGCCTGTAAATAATCCGGAACGTGATGCGCTACGATTCCGCTCAATCGCCCCATCAATATCCCACCTTCCGTCTTTGACAATATTGGCGAACCCTGTAGAAAGATCATTTTTCCATCGACAAATCGAGTATTCTTTGAGTTATGAATGTACTGCAGTAGCGCGTTTTGAGCAGAACCAATGTGATTGGACATCGAGTCTGGTGTAATAGGAATGAACTTTGCACCACTTGTCGTCCCACTGGTCTTGCAGAAGTAATCAGGCAGCCCCGGCCATAACACGTCCGATTCACCTTTGACCGCGCGATCCATCCAAGGCTTCAATCCCTCGTAGTCACGGACAGGCACAGCAGACTGGTACTGCTGAAGCGACATCCCTTTCTTTAATCCGTGATCACGGCCAAATGCAGTGAATTGTGCACGCTCAAGAAGGTGCTGCAAAAGTCGCTGCTGACGAACATGGGCATCCCTTGACTTCTTGGATTCCCTCGCCGCTGTGATTCGGGCAATGGGACGACTCAATAGGGACTTCACGCTCATGGCACGAATTTACAATTTGTGCGCAGTGCATCATAAAAAAAGGGCGGTCATATGACCGCCCTTTTCAAATCGTATGCTGTTGGTCCTACTTGACCATCATCTTCTTGGTCAAACGCATTCCGTCCGCCACCAAAGTGTACGTGTAAATTCCCCCCTGGAGGTTCGAAACGTTCATGTCAACTTGGTGATTGCCCGCTGGCAATTGGCCTCGCTCAACCACTTGGATCAAGCGGCCCTGCAAATCACGCATCTCCATGGTAACATTGCGCGTTTGCAACAACTCAAAACGAATCATTGTCGTGCCATCCGTTGGATTTGGAATGTTCTGGAACAATTGAATGCCATTGCGGTTGGCAATCTCATCAACACCTACACGCTCCGACATGATCAAGCGGATTGCTGGCGTCGCTGTTTGAGACGTGAACCACACAAAATCACCAGCTCCTGTGAGGTTGTAATCACCCGTAGAGTTATCAGTGTCTGTATCTGCATTTCCAAAAACAGTCAATTGCGCTTCGCTCTCAAATTCATTGATGACTGCCGCGAAATATGCGTTTTCCGTTCCCAACGCAATGGGATCCTCAAAAGGCAAGTAAACATATTCACTTGAAGCTGCAGATGCAGGAGTCCATGCGTCGTCGTATGACCAATAAGCCGATTCAAAAGGCGCATCAACAAGGGC
>DDEH01000065.1 GCA_002336085.1 Flavobacteriales bacterium UBA1959
GCAGCAGAAGTACTGACACTTCGAAAATCCTTGAGCCAGCTTGAGCAACAAAGTTCGCGGCCACATACGCCAATTCCGCCCACACGGGCAGCTTCCTGGCGCGCACCAATTTGTCGCATCTCAACGCGAATTGTAAAGGCAGAGGCAAAATCACGAACCAATAATCTGAAGTCTACCCGTACTTCGGCCGTGTAGTAAAAAGTGGCTTTTTTATTGTCCCCTTGAAATTCCACATCCGCCAATTTCATCTGCAAACCAAGGCTTTTGATAATC
Organism: Flavobacteriales bacterium UBA1959; assembly: GCA_002336085.1. Lineage (GTDB taxonomy): Bacteria > Bacteroidota > Bacteroidia > Flavobacteriales_D > Sanyastnellaceae > UA16. Next base: position 274 of record DDEH01000065.1, read on the forward strand.
TTACGTGATTCTAAAATACTTTCAGCTTCACGCATGCTGGCTTTTTGCCACGTATCAATGTCCTCCTGATTCGCTTTTCGTTCGATTTTTCTAACCTCGTGATCATCTTTCACGCGTTTGGCACTCATCTGTGCCTTGACCAACTCACCGCGCAAGCTGACCACCCCAACATCATATCCATGGTCTGCATCCACCACCACCACATCGCCAACATGCACATCAAGAGCTGACGCGCGACGATAAAATCCTTTGCGATTGGCTTTGAAGCGAACTTCAACGATGTCAAACGCACTTTGTCCAGATGGCAAAGCGACGCCTTCCAACCAGTCGAAGACCGTTGAAGGACCACATCCTCCTGTTCCACAATTCCCATTGCTACGGCATCCATTAGGTTTGCCATCGGATCCATTTCTGCAAGTGCTACAACTCATGCCCCCTAAGATACACTCCTTCAGGCTGGCTTTCGAAGCAAAAGACTCACACGAGCACTTAAATCTAAAAAAACCAGTTTTCCATTGACGTTTCCTGCGATATCATGGTGGGCATTTTCGAGAAGTTGTTGAATCTCAATGGCGTTCCCATGGTGAATAAAAGGCGCGAATTTTTCGGCGAATTTTCGCTCTGGAACCGTGAGACGAACAAGGCTTTGTGCTCCATAATTTCCAACAATGCACTGCCGAACCATGTGCAAGGCATATAGAAGAAAACGCTTCATGGCTTCCCGACCCGGCTTAGCAAAATCATCGGCTAAAGCCACTACAGCTGGTGTCTCTTGAGCGTAACACGAACGCATCCATGCGATGAACAAATCCCGTTCAACTTCTGCTCCTCCAGCATGCTGCATGCGCATAGCCGCTGCGATGTTACCTTCCGTCACATGTGCCCGTTGTTCAGCCTGATCCTCGTCAATCCCATAGCGCTGGTGCATTCCCACTGCAGCCTGCTCATCAGACAAGCGTGCGACCTGAATCATTTGGACACGCGAACGAATGGTAGCCAAAAGTTGGCTGGCTTGTTCACTGACAAATAACATGACCGTATTTTGCGTAGGCTCTTCGATCAATTTTAGCATCTTGTTCGCCGTATCGACTCGCATGGTTTCTGGAAGCCATAGAATCAAAACTTTCCAGCCACCCTGGAAGGATTTCAATCCCAATTTGCGGTTCAGTTCGAGCGCTTCTTGCACACTGATGAATAGCTGTTTTTTATCGGCTCCAATCGCGCTCAACCACTCTTCTAAGCCAAAATATGGGTCAGCTAAAACACGCTCTCGCCAAGCATTTTGAAAAGGCTGCGTGGTAGATTGGTCCGAACTCTCTTTCTTGAAAAAAGGAAACGACCAATGCAAATCCGGGTGCTGCAGCGAATCGTATTGCTTACAAGAAATACATGTGCCGCACGCATCCTGAGGCGTTGGCTCCTGACAATGCAGATAACGCGCGTAGGCCAAAGCCAAAGCCAGGGTTCCCGAGCCCTCAGGTCCATTAAAAAGTTGCGCATGGGCCACCCGTCCGTTTTGGACACCCGCGCGAAGCTTTGCTCCAATTTTCTCATGCCCAATGATGGCTTCAAACCTCATGCGACGAAGTTAACTTGAAATGCATCGAGCCTAGAATGAAGCGTGCAAAGATGTATAGAGACCGCGCCCTGGGGCACTGATACCACTCGCAAACACCCGGTAATGCATGTCCAAAGCATTTCGAACGCCAAGGCGCAATTCCAGTTTCTGAAGAAGTTGCGCGCTAAATTCAGCATTCAGGGTCCACCAAGCAGGCGAACCCTCAGGAAGCATCAAGTCCAAATTATCCGTTGCGTAAGGACCAAACCTTTCGGCAGATTTGAATCCGCTGAACAAAATGTAGCATTCCACAGTCCACCAACGCCCTTTGTAGTGGCTTGCCACACGGCCAAACATGGGTGGAATATGCGACATGGGAAGTTTTTCCTTCAGGCCTGTTTCAGCACTGGGAATAAATTGATTTCCTGCCGTCCAGTTTACTGCACCTTGAAAGTTCCAATGCGCTGTTATTTTGGCTTGAATTTCTGCCCGAAGTCCCCCGATATGGGCATGACTGGCATTCACATTTGTCTGCACACGAGCCGAATCGCCGTCAATAAAGAACAACTCGGTTCCTCCTAAGGTAACATTTTGAGGAACAATCGCGTCGTTTAGGCGCGAGCCGAAAGCACTTGCTGTAAGGACAATCTGCTGCTTTGCTCCACAGTCCCATTGCAAAGATTGCTCCGCACTGTATAAATATTCTGGTCGCAAAGAATCATTGGGAACCAGAACAAAGCCTCCTTTTTCCCTCACCTTGCCCATGTCATCAATATTGGGGTGACGAAAGCCCGTTGAGAACGAGGTGTTGGTGGCCCAAACCCGACTTTTACTTGTCCATCGGTCTGACATACCTCCCGTCAACGCTCCATTTTGCATGGCTACGGACTCAAAAGGAAGCGCAAACGAAGCCGTAGGCTCAAAGGCCGCATCCAACCGCGAACGACTCCACCGAAGACCTCCTGCAATCTGATGTTGGCTCACACTCCAAGCCGCCGTGGCAAATACTGCTGCAGTTCCCATGCTGCTGCCTTGATTCGGATAACGGGTGTCAATAGGAAACATTTCATTGGCGCCAGCTTCTGATAGGGAATCCGGAGGATATGCCTGTGCACGCCACGCTTCTGATTGAACATCGTCAAAGGAGCCGCTGACTCCTCCAGTCAAACTTAAACCGTTGTACCACGATTTCTGAAACGTTGAAAAGCCATTTATCACGGCGACATTTTCAACTTGGCTCTCTCGCCAATCGGATCCAAATCGTCGTTTAATTCGGGATTCTTCGATGTTTTGATACGCAAAAAGTGTCTGCCACTGAACATTCCATCGAGACAGCGTACGGGTGTAACGGGCGGAAGCCAGGGCTCGTTTCTGAGGGCCATAATTCCATTCGGCCCATTTGAGCTGCCCATCGGCGGCATCCGCAGAGACATCGTACCTCGGAATATCACTGCTCCTGCTCCATTGAAAATTCAAATC
>DDEH01000149.1 GCA_002336085.1 Flavobacteriales bacterium UBA1959
AGAAAGGGCCGCGAGTCAATTCTTCCAGCCATCATTCAGGAAATATTAGGTTTGGTGCGAAACATGCGGAATGTGCGATTGGCAGAAGTCAAAACAGCGGTTCCAATGGATGATGCTCTGCGAACGCGGGTATCAGACGCACTAAAACATTTGCATGACGGAGATGTGGAATTGCATGAGACGATTGATCCATCCTTGTTGGGTGGTTTTCAGTTGCTCATGGACAACCGCATGGTTGATGCGAGCATCAAGCGCGAGATTGACCTTTTGCGCCGTCGAATTACAGATCACGATTACGAACCGGAGCTTTAATCCGGTCAAAGAAACCGAACACCAGCCGAAATCATGGCAGAAATCAATCCAGCAGAAGTCTCCTCCATCTTGCGTGAGCAGTTAGCAGGCGTCAAGTCAGCAGCAGAATTGGAAGAAGTAGGAACGGTCCTTCAAGTCGGAGATGGCATTGCGCGCATCTACGGTTTGAGCAACGTTGAATCAGGAGAATTGATCGAATTCGACAACGGAGTGCGTGGAATCGCGCTTAACCTCGAGGAGGACAATGTCGGTGCTGTACTATTGGCTCCTTCCGGGGATCTCAAGGAGGGCTCATCGGTGAAGCGAACAGGCCGTATAGCGTCCATCAAGGCAGGCGAAGGAATGCTTGGCCGTGTTGTGAATACATTGGGAGAGCCCATTGATGGAAAGGGACCGATTACAGGTGAGTTGTACGAAATGCCACTTGAGCGCAAGGCGCCAGGAGTAATTTACCGTCAGCCTGTGAGTGAACCGTTGCAGACAGGCATCAAAGCGATTGATGCGATGATTCCAATTGGACGAGGCCAGCGTGAGCTGATCATTGGCGACCGCCAAACAGGGAAGACGACGGTAGCGATTGACACCATCATCAACCAGCGTGAATTTTACGAGGCGGGTGAGCCGGTTTTTTGCATCTATGTGGCGATTGGTCAAAAAGGATCAACAGTCGCAGGAATAGTAAACACGTTGGAAGAAAATGGAGCGTTGCCGTACACTGTGGTAGTGGCAGCAACAGCTTCAGACCCTGCTCCTCTGCAGTTTTACGCTCCTTTTACAGGCGCTGCGATTGGTGAGTTCTTCCGTGACACAGGTCGTGCAGCGTTGGTTGTATACGATGACTTATCGAAGCAAGCCGTTGCGTACCGTGAGGTTTCGTTGCTGTTGCGCCGTCCACCAGGACGTGAAGCTTACCCGGGGGATGTTTTTTACCTGCACAGCCGACTTTTGGAGCGTGCAGCGAAAGTGATTAGCGAGCAAGGAATCGCCTCACAAATGAATGATTTGCCAGATTCACTCAAAGGCATTGTAAAAGGTGGGGGCTCCCTCACGGCTTTGCCCATCATTGAGACGCAAGCCGCGGATGTATCCGCATACATCCCAACGAATGTGATTTCGATTACAGATGGTCAGATTTTCTTGGAATCGAATCTTTTCCTGAGCGGAATTCGCCCAGCGATTAACGTGGGAATCTCGGTTAGCCGAGTAGGGGGTAATGCGCAGATTAAATCAATGAAAAAGGTTTCAGGCACATTGAAGCTAGATCAGGCTCAGTACAGAGAGTTGGAGGCATTTGCGAAATTTGGTTCGGACCTGGATGATGCAACGAAAGCGGTTCTTGATAAGGGTGAGCGCAACGTTGAAATCTTGAAGCAAAACTTAAATAGCCCAATGCGAGTAGAAGATCAAATAGCGATCATTTACTGTGGTGTTGAAGGTTTGCTGAAAGCTGTACCCGTCAACCGTGTGAAGGAATTTGAGGTTGCTTATATCGAGTACATGCACAACAAGCACGAGGACACGATGGAGCAGCTGAAGAACGGAAAATACGGAGATGAGCAGAAGCAAATCTTGACAGCCGCTGCAAAGGAATTGACAGCACAATACGCTTAATCTGATGGCTGGAGGACTCAAAGAGGTAAGGGAGCGCATAGGATCGGTTCAAAACACGATGCAGATCACGTCGGCCATGAAAATGGTCGCGGCTGCGAAGCTCCGCCGTGCACAAGAAGCGATTACGCGCATGCGCCCTTATGCTGAAAAACTCCAAGCAGTTTTATCGAATGTAAGCGCATCTCTTGATTCTGGAGAAGGCGTTTTTTCAGAGAAGAGAGAAGCAAAACAGGTTTTGTATGTAGCGATAACATCGAACAGGGGCCTGTGCGGGGGATTCAACAACAACATCGCAAAGGAGATTCGTAAAGAGATGTCGCAGACGGAGGCGACGTGCCACGTTTTGCCTTTGGGCAAGAAGGCAAATGATGCCTTTAAGAAGGATAAAAGCGTCGTTCCTGTTGGATTTGCTGATGATGCCTGGCAAATTTTTGACGACTTGAATTTTGATCGTGCGCAGCTTGTGGCTGAAAACATCATGGAACAGTTTGAGTCCGGTCAATATGATGTTGTCAAAATCGTATACAATCGTTTTGTGAATGCTGGAGTCCAGGTGCCGACTGTTGAGAGTTTTCTGCCGCTAGAGCCTATGGTTGATGAATCACATTCAACGTCGAGGGCAGACACAGATTATATTTTTGAACCCTCCCAAGCGGAGATAGTGGAGAGGATCATTCCCAATTCATTGAAGGTTCAGCTATATAAGGGCTTGCTTGATAGTCACGCAGCGGAGCACGGAGCGCGAATGACGGCGATGCATCAAGCGACAGAAAATGCCGGAGAGCTTTTGCGGGACTTACGTATCTCCTACAACAAAGCACGTCAGGCTTCTATTACGACAGAGATTCTTGAAATCGTAGCAGGCTCAGAGGCGCTCGATTCGTAAAGAATTCTTGGCATAGCCTTTGCTTTTGAGGGAGTCGATGTAGATTCGACTTATGGGATTCCAAACCCGCATATTATTATCAATGTTGTTGGTTATCGTGTTGTCGTTGACCGGCACGATGTTCGTTGCTTGGCAGTTTGCCAGCAACCAAGAAGAATCTTACAACGCGCAGCGACTGATGAGAAAGGAGTCGGCTGTCCAACGTAGCTTGGAATACAGCTTAGATCGATTGCCATATACGTTGTCGACACAAGATATTCCACGGATCTTTTCGGACCGAATTTGTGAGTTGGCTGATATCCACGGCATGGATATTGCGATTTATCACCCGGCTGGCTGGCTGATGACCCAATCCTCTTTGAATAATGGAGAAGGCTCTGCAATTCAATTGGAAAGTGATGTGCTGATTACGTTGCTGGAGTCTAACGGTAGGGTTGAAGGACGAGATTTTGGACCGTATGTCAATGTTTACTGGAATGTGCGTAGTGACCGCAATGAACGGGTGGGAATAGCGGGTGTTCGTTACCAAAAGCGGGCATTTGAGGAGGGCGATTTTAGAGCCTTTTGGAGTCAATTGGCGCCACTTTATATCCTCCTCCTTTTGGGATCAGCAATCATTGCCGCTCTGCTGTCGAGCGGTCTTGTGAAAGATCTTCGGATGATTGGGGATCGAATGCGCAAATTGGAGCCTGGAAACAAACAATCTCCAATTGATTACGACCGCAAGGATGCAATCGGTGAGTTGGTGGCGGAGTACAATGCACTATTGGAGCAATTGCAAATAGCAGCTGAGGCGCTTGCGAAGAGGGAAAGAGAGGGTGCATGGCGCATGATGGCTATGCAAGTTGCGCATGAGATTAAAAACCCACTAACACCCATTAAGTTGGGAGCGCAGCAATTGCGACGGGCATGGAATGATGAGAAGCCTGATTTTGACGTGCGACTAAAGAAATATTGTGAAGTCGTCGTTCAGCAGATTGATGTGCTGGCTGAGATCGCCCAAGACTTTTCTTCATTGGCGGCGATTGGACTGGACGAGTTGGAGCCGGTGGATGTGTGCGCTGTCTTGAACGAATCGGCATCGTTGTATACATCGGTGAATGCGTCCATTCATTGGGAATTTCACGGTTTTCAGGGAAAGCATGAGATTCAAGCAACCCGTTCTCACTTGCTTCGTGTGTTCAATAATCTCATTTCAAATGCTGTGGATGCAGTTGCTGATACAAATGAGCCTCGTATTGTCCTTGAACTAAAGGCGACCCCTTCCTTCATAGAAGTTCAAGTGAGAGACAATGGTGTCGGAATCCCAACGGATAGGTTAGAACGTGTATTTGAACCACGGTTTACATCCAAAGGCGGTGGCACTGGCTTGGGATTGACCATCACCCGATCCATTGTAAATCAATTGAACGGTCACATCGAAGTGGTTCCTGAATCGTCACCAGGGGCCACTTTTCGGGTCATTTTTAAATGAGAATAACCGGTCGACTGGGTGTCGCGTCCAAGTCGAAGGGCGCCGTCTGAAGATTGAGGATGTGCTGCCCATCCTCGAGTTCTTCTGGCACGTATATAAACTCTGTAATGGTCGCGTGATGCCTTGGGGAGTCTGGGTACTTCCAATACGCGTGATGAGCCGCCAAAGCCCCACCATCGGACTCTCGGTCCACAGACGGCAAGTCGATGAGCCAGTGATTCACGTTCATGTCGGCCAACCATGCGGCCGCTGTCGCTTCGAAATATGCCGGATTTGTATTGGACCAATTGCGAGATTTCTTTGCCGTTTCGTTGGGCAACGATCTCACCACAAGAGCTGGAGGAAGTAAATTCTCATGATCCCAATGCTGTTTACAAGCAGCTCTCATTTGTTGGCGTGTGATGACACTGTCGCCATTCCTTTTTTCCGGTGCGATGCTGATGACGAGGCATGGCAGAAACGTTGGAATGGTGATTGCATTGACTGAGTGAGCTTCGGGCGAAATGTGACCCAGGCACTCAGTGTGCGTCCCGTTGCCGTGCGGGTTAAAAGTGACATCCCGAAAATTCACGGCCCCCCCTTCGGCAACGGAACCTAAGAATCCATTGCTGCGCACCACTTCGACTTTCATGTCGTCGACGTACCAAGCACTGGCCCCACCGTTTTCCTGGATGGGAATACTCAGGTCTACTGATGATGCGCTAGAAGCGGAAAAAAGGATTCCTTCAAATTCAATGTTCACGTTCATGATTTCGTTTGCGTCAAGCCGAAATTAAGCATAAAAAAAGCGGCCCCAAGGAGGAGCCGCTTTTCAAAAAGATGTGCTTGCTATCAAATTAGTCAAACAAGAATCCAACACGCAATGCACCCTGGAATACATTTCCAATGGTGGTGTTGCTGACGTGGTTTGGCGCAGTGTAGTAGATATCATCTGAGCCAGAACCGTCAGGATAGTATTCGTTGAACATGACGCCCTCAAGTGCGCTAAACGGCAATTGACCTACAAATTCACCCATGAGTTCTGCTCCTGCATCTTCTGTAGAGAATGCATTGTTGAAGAACATGTTGAATGCGGTTAGGTTGTCTGTTGTGATGGTGTGGTTGCCAAACGATGTGGTACCAAAACCAAGACCGGCCTCGAAACCGAGGTAAATGCCATCAGAAAAGTAGTAGTCTGCACCGAAGAGAATATTTACGCCGACGCTCGTGAAACTCTGATCATTGCCAAGGTTCCAAACAACATACTGATCGGGCTGTCCCGCATCGTTGATGTCTTGCGGTCCCCAAAACTCTTGCTCGTCGCTGCGGTTGCCGAGGGTGATTGGAACTTCAAATGCGATGTAAGGAGAAAGATTGTCCATTCCATCGAAGTGCATCTCATAACCGGGGGCAAAACCAATAGATGATGACTTCGTATTGATATTCAATTGTGGGCTGACAGGGTTCGCTGTGCTGACCTCACCATCTTGGTACCACGCATGAACGTCGTTCGAGTTTTCAATTGACAAAGACATTCGGATTGCTCGGTTGTCCTCTAAGAAGTTACGGTATTTGATAGTCGAACCATCGATTGGGCTTCCTCCAAATGGTGTAAAGCTCACTTCGATGTTGTGCTCATCACCCATTTGCTTTTGAGCCTGAGTGCCCATTGTAACCAACGCGCTTAGCGCCAGTGTAAACATGAGTTTCTTCATGATAATGTGTTGTGTTTCTAGAATTTCAAGTGCAAGAAAGGGAAAAAAGGCCGAACTCCGCAGGATTCACACGAACTTTCGAACATGAATGCGTTTGAAAAGCCGACGAATCCGTCCCACTGGTCGAATCATTATGATGTGGAGCGCTTTGAAAAAAGCGGACATGAAGCTGTAGGAATTTTAACAGATTACCTTCAGACGAGCATGGACTCTTTGCGTGATTTTGTGCTTCCTCTTCATGACCCCAATGAGCGTTTGGCAATGTGGAAAAGCGAGATGAATCGTGGCCCTGATGGATCTGGCGATTTGCTCCGCGGCGATTTACTCCAGCGTGTATTGGATCGTTCGAACCATCTTCATGATCCTCGTTATGCGGGACATCAGGTTGCGGTTCCTCTGCCTGAATTGGCGTGGCTGACAGCAGCGACGGCTTTGCTAAATAACGGCATGGCCATCGATGAGATGGGCCCGGCCAGTTCCCCAATGGAGGAGGCGGTGATGCGATCAGTCGCCCAGTTTATGGGAATGGGTGATAATGCATCTGGCATTTTATGCCATGGCGGAACATTGGCAAATTTGACTGCGCTGTTGGCGGCTCGCCAGTTTCAGTCAACGGGCGATGAATGGCGCGACGGCACAGCTGATAATTTTGCGGTATTGGTCAGTGAACAAGCGCACTATTGTGTCGATCGTGCGGTGCGGGTCATGGGTTGGGGAGAACAAGGAACCGTTCACGTAAACACGGACGCTCAAAATTGCATACGCCCGGAGGCGCTGGAAGTTGCATTTGTGGAAGCCGAGCGCAAGGGTTTGAAGGTTCTTTGTGTCGTAGGCAGCTCCTGCACCACATCGTCCGGTGCATTTGATGATCTCAACGTCCTTGCTGATTTTGCCGAGGCCAAAGGCTTGTGGTTTCACGTGGACGGTGCGCATGGGGCGGCCCAGATTTTTTCGAAACGACACCGATCGCCCTTGGAGGGAATGCACCGGGCAGATTCAGTTGCCATGGATTTTCACAAAATGTTAGGTGTACCTGCGTTGTGCACCGGTTTGTTTTACCGCAGATCTGAGGATGCGTACGCAGCGTTCTCGCAACGGGCAGAATATCTATATGAGCATGATGTGCAAGACGAATGGTGGAACCTGAGTAAGCGCACTTTCGAGTGCACCAAACGAATGCTCAGCGTTGCGATTTTTGGCATTTGGGAACAGCACGGGCCAAATCTTTGGGAGAGTTTGGTGGATGAGTTGGTAGGCAATGCCAAGGTGTTTGCTGCAAACGTTTCGAAGCGCGACGGCTGGGAGCTTTTCGCATCACCAGAATCCAACATCGTTTGTTTTCGATCAACGCGATGGGACAACGCGCGCCTGCGTGCTCAAATGGTTGAAAAGGGACCTCATTACATTGTGAAAACGGAAATGCGAGGGGAAACGTGGCTGCGGTGCACCTTTCAAAACCCTTACACCGATGAGTCTGTTTCTTCTTCCATTTTGACACGTCTGGAAGAACTGGGAACGGAATGGCTCCAAGAATAAATGGACAACTGACGCAGATTCAATAAAGCAAATGCTGCTTGGATTTATTTCGCCAACCCGCTTGATTGCTGTATTTCACGAAGAAGACTTTTAGTTCGCTTTGGTTGCCATGCTCGGTAAAGAAGATTTTTTTATCTGCTTGATTGCCGTAGTCGACAAAATACCAAAGACCCTCGTTGCCCTTCGCTTGGTTCGCATACTCTACCTTGAAAACCTTCAAATCGCACTGGTTTTCGTATTCAACTACGAAAACGGTCACATCGGCTTGATTCGAATAATCAGCTGAGAATATATTTTGGGACTGACTGCTGATGCAGAATAGGCAGAACAAAAACGCACAAAATATTCTCATGATTATTTGAAAGTGTTTACTCCACCGTGACGCTCTTGGCGAGGTTTCTCGGCTGATCCACATTGCATTGTCGCAATACAGCGATGTGGTAACTGAGCAGCTGAAGCGGAATCGTTGTCAGCAATGGAGCGAGCGCTTGATCGCATTTGGGGATTTCGATGACGAATTCGGCAAGTGATTTGAGGTCGTTATTTCCAGCCGAAACCAATGCCACCAATCGTCCCCCGCGCGCCTTTACCTCTTGGACGTTGGACACGACTTTTTCATACACGTCGTCGGCGGTGGCGACGAAGAAGACCGGCATTTCCGCATCGATCAAGGCTATCGGGCCGTGCTTCATCTCGGCAGACGGATAACCCTCTGCATGGATGTAACTGATTTCTTTCAGCTTTAGAGCGCCTTCTAATGCAATGGGAAAATTCACACCGCGCCCTAAGTAAAGGGCGTTTTCGTTGTGTTGGAATTTGAGAGCAATGTTGCGAATGGCATCGTCTTGCTTGAGTAGTTGTTCCACCTTTTCAGGAATGGAATTGAGCTCCACGAGCAATCGGCTGAATCGCGCACTGGAAAGCTGTTTGTTACGCTTTCCCACGTGCATTGCAATCAATGTCAAAACAGTTAGCTGGGCGGTAAATGCTTTTGTGGAAGCCACGCCAATTTCGGGTCCAGCATGCGTATACGCGCCACTATCAGTTTCTCGAGCAATACTCGAGCCTACAACGTTGCAAATTCCAAAGACATGCGCTCCACGCTCTTTCGCAAGGCGAATCGCAGCGAGTGTATCTGCCGTTTCACCGGATTGAGAAATGGCGATGACGACGTCATTGGGACGGATGATGGGGTTGCGGTACCGAAATTCAGAGGCGTATTCGACTTCAACGGGAATTCGCGCAAAATCTTCAAACAAATACTCAGCCACCAACCCGGCGTGCCAGCTGGTGCCGCAGGCGATGATGAGAATGCGCTGAGCATTTTCCCACCGGTCCCAATGTTCATCGATTCCAGACATTTTGATTTCGTTTCGTTGAACGCTCATGCGTCCTCTGAAAGAATCTTGGATGGAATTCGGCTGTTCGAATATTTCCTTGAGCATAAAGTGGTCAAAGCCACCTTTTTCAATGGCTTCAATTTGCAGTTCCAATGCGTGCACTTCTGGAGTGATTGTTACATTGTCCAGGTTTCGGATGATTAGACCATCCGTGCGGTGCATGATTGCAACTTCTTCATCATCCAAATAGATGACGTTTTGGGTGTACTCAATGATAGGCGTGGCATCAGAAGCAACGTAGTATTCATTCTCAAGGCCAACGCCAATGACCAGTGGACTCGATTTACGGGCTGCGATCAAAAGGTCGGGCTGGCTGGCGTCCATCACCACAATGGCATATGCCCCCTCAACTTCTCGAAGGGCGATTTGAACCGCCTCGCAAAGCGTTGTTGAAGTCCGGGTTTGAACCTCTTCAATCAAGTGAACCAGTACTTCCGTATCCGTGTCGCTTACAAAGTCGTGTCCATTGCTTTCAAGACTCGTTCTCAGGGACTCATAATTTTCGATGATGCCATTGTGGATCAAGGAAAGTTTTCCGAGTCGAGCAGTGTGGGGGTGTGCGTTGGTGTCATTTGGTGGCCCGTGGGTGGCCCAGCGGGTATGGCCAATGCCGCTATTTCCCGAAGTGTCGGAGTCGCCAACATGGTCGAGCAGGTCTTGGACCTTTCCTTTTTTCTTGAAGATGGTGAGCTCTTCCGGATTCTGGTGGATGGACACCCCTGCGCTATCGTATCCTCGATATTCCAGACGTTGCAACCCCTTGACGAGGATGGGGAAAGCCTCTTTATGACCGATATAACCTACAATTCCGCACATGGTGGCTTGGCTTTATACAAACAATAATATGATAGGTCATTCGCTCCATGTCACGACAATGCGCGCTCTGCGGTTAATGTCCGTGGTGTCAGATGAGGCATCGGATGCGTTCGGACCGTTTAGCCTCACACCGGCCAAGGAAATCCCTCCACGTGACGCCACAACATAAAGGTCATCACTGGCCAACTCTCCGTTGAGCATGCGCTGAAACGTTTGAGAAATGTTGAATCGATACGCTTCTTCAACAGGGTCGTAATTCCCATTGATGTTGAGCCCAATCGATTGCTGATCAGGTGTAGAAATTGCTTCACCTTCTTCATTTTCAGTAAGGATGAAAAGGTCATTGGGAATCGGATAACGGGCGTCATTATTTGCTGGAGCAACAGGCAAAAAAAGCTCTGCCTTATGCACAGCTCGGTCATCATCTCGCTTTTCCTCCCAAGCGGCCAAACCAGGAAACCTCAGCCGCGTTTTGAGGCCTGCACCCGAAAACACCCCCGCGATTTCATCCCCTGGAACCGACTCAGTCATTGCTTCATCCAAGGCTTGAAATGGTGGATACCAGTTGTGCGAGAATAGGTTGTTCCGAACGCACAACGTGCTAATATTGAACTCAAATACCGTCGTGTCTGTGGTGTTGTGAAAGTGCAAGGTCACTTTGCTAAGTCCGCTGCTGATATCAATCCCAACGGCGCCGGTCCCACCCATTGAAGGGTTGGGGATGACTTTAATGCCCGCGAAATACTCATTCCATGATTGATTCGAGTCATATACTTCGTCGCCGGCGTCCAACAAGCGCTGTCCAAAGTCATTGGTCAAGTAAATCCTTCCCTGTGGCGCGAGCGTATCGTCTCCGAGGTAAAGACTTTGTCCTGGATTCAACAGGATGGGTTGATGCGCTGGATCGACCAAGGACGCTTCCAAATGTGGAAATGATTGGTTGGAGTAATAACCCGTATCCGCATTCAGTGTATCGGCCAACTCGAAGACTTGGATATACTGAGGGCTGAGAAGACCATACGAAGCTCCCGTGTATCTGAGGGAGAGATAAATACTGTCGATGGTAGGCGATTCCCCAAATTCGAAGTCGGGTTCAATGAGCCGCAATTGAGAGACAAACCCCGCTTGATGCATGCCAAACTGTGGATGCTCCATGTTTCCAAGAACAGCAGTGCTAAGATTATTGGTTTCGAGACTATCTTCTCTCACCGTTGCAAACTCGATTTCTATTGTATCGGTCTGATAGAGGGTGAGTAAATCATCCTGAGCGTAATCAATCCCAACTTCCGTTTGGGGTTTTTTACAACTTGCGAGGATGGCTATTCCTCCTATGCTAGCCCAGACTGCCACGTGGGTACCGGCGATGGTTTTCAACATGCCGCGAAGTTCAACAATTACGAGACAGCCTCAGCCTTTCCCTCTAAAATCGAATCGTAAAAATTGTTTATATCTCCAACATAGCCCTCTTCTCCATGGTAGTTGAGGATTGGAAGTCCCGAATCTTTCATTGCTTTTACAATGTCTTCACTCAAATCTTCGGAACCTACGATGAGGCCATCAGCGTTTTCGATTGCCAAGAGGTTCAATGCGTCAAATGTGGGCTGGGCGATTGTTGCAACGGACTCTTCACTTATTCCGTCTAGCTTCATTTTTTCTGCCATACGCTTATCGAGGCTGCCCTCGAACCCTTCGTCGTAGATGCTGCAAACAATTTTGCTTTCTGCGAAATAAGGGTCTTGCTTAAAAATTTGCTTAAGGTAGAGTGGAGCAATGTTCGTCATCCAACCATTGCAGTGAATAATGTCTGGAGCCCAACCGAGCTTCTTCACAGTCTCTAGTACCCCTCGAACAAAGAAAATACTGCGCTCATCGTTGTCCTCAAAAAGCTTGTCTTTTGCATCATGCAGCACTGACTTTCGCTTAAAATATTCCTCGTTATCAATGAAATAGACCTGCATACGAGCCGTCGGGATGGAAGCGACTTTGATGACTAGCGGGTGATCAGTATCGTCAACATTCAAGTTCATTCCAGACAATCGGATGACTTCATGCAGCTGATGGCGTCGCTCGTTGATTTTGCCGAATCGGGGAGTGAATACACGAATCTCTCGACCTTTCTCGTGAACGCCTTGTGGGAGGTTTCGACTCACAGAACTCATTTGCGTAGCGGGCAAAAACGGAACAATGTGCTGGGATATGTAGAGGATTCTTGCTTTCTCCATGGCGCCACGAAATAATTTGGTTCAACAGACTATCAAATATACGTATTTTAGCCCGATAATCCAAGAAATTTGGGACTTTAACGCCATAAAATGGAAGTTATACGTGCGAAAAGCGATTTGGCGCTGGCTTTGAAAAACCGACGGTTTCTGCGAATGGAAGTTGGTTTCGTGCCTACAATGGGTGCGCTTCATGAAGGCCATGCATCGCTCATTCGTCGTGCAAAGAAAGAAGTTTCATTCGTGGTTTTGAGCATTTTTGTGAATCCAACACAATTCACCGATTCCGGGGACTTTAATTCGTATCCAAGCACACTTGCTTCCGACCTAGAGCTCGCTCGTGAAGAAGGTGTTGACCTTGTTTTTGTTCCCCAGGCCGAAGACGTTTACGACGGTGAGGCGCACGCGAAACGCATGGATTATGGGCGCCTGACTTCAGCATTTGAAGGGAGAAAACGTCCCGGACATTTTGATGGAGTAATCGAGGTAGTACGAAGGCTTTTCAACATCGTTCAGCCGAGCACTTCGTTTTTTGGAGAAAAAGATTTGCAGCAGCTTCAGGTCATTCGACACTTAGGAAAAGTGGAGTTTCCAAGCATGAAAATTGTGGGATGTGGATTGATTCGTGACGCAGATGGGCTGGCGATGAGCAGCCGAAATATTCGAATAAGAGAGGGTTTTCGAGACCATGCCTTGAAAATTAATTCCTGTCTTATGGAGGCGAAAAATGCCATTGCAGCTGGTTTTCGCGTGGAGGAAGCCTTGGCTTTGCAGCGCCTAATCCTTGAGGATGATCCTCATGTTGAATTGGAGTATTTCGCAGCTGTAGATCCAGACACATTCGAGGAGTATGTCGGCCAAGAGACCAAGGGTCGACCGTTTCTAATCGTTGCAGCCGTGGTTTCGGGTGTTCGTCTCATCGACAATTGCCTACTTTGATGTTCGTAACGTCCGCAGTGCAGGCGACTAAAATTGGTATTTTATTCTGAAATTTGCGCAAAACACTGCATCATGGGAGCCGTAGGACCAGGTCAAATTATTGTCATAGCGCTGATTGTTTTACTTCTTTTCGGGGGGCGCAAGATTCCAGAACTCATGAAAGGCCTTGGAAAAGGCGTAAAGGAGTTTAAGGATGCCACGAATCAGGATTCGGAAAGCGACAAAGAAGACAAAGCTTAACGCTTGTGTGTATGTTGAAGTTTCCGTGGCTCACGATGGCCTTGGTCATAGTCGTGCAGTCTGAAAGTCAAGATATTCTTCTGGCCGAGAATGACTCTCTTTCGATGAATGATTCTCTCGATAAGAAAGTTTTAAAGCCGATTAATGGAGCACTGTTGGACCATGAAGTTGAGTGGTTAAACTGGGTTAGTTTGCAGCACTGTGTGACATCTGACACCGCACTTTTGAACATTCGAGATTTTGCTGAAGATGAGATCCCAAGTTTGGATACAGCCGAATTGAAACAGCGGATGTCATTGCTCAATGCGGCGTCGCCAATGGATTTGAGCTGGAATCCAGTGGTTCATTCCCGGATAGGATTTTACTCCAGCAAGAGAAGAAAGCATTTGGGGACGATGCTTGGCAGAGCTCCTGCTTATTTCCCCATTTTTGAGGAGGCCCTGGATCGGCATGACCTTCCGATGGAATTGAAGTATTTGCCGGTTGTGGAAAGTGGTTTGAATCCCACAGCACGCTCTCACGCAGGGGCTCGAGGGCTTTGGCAGTTCATGTATGCCACAGCGAAGTACCAAGGATTGCGGATTGACTCTTACATCGACGAACGCAGGGATCCTTACCGCAGTTCAGAAGCGGCCTGCGCATTTCTCTCAAAACTTTACAAGACATACGGAGATTGGTACTTGGCTCTTGCGGCGTACAATGCAGGGTCTGGGAATGTCAATCGCGCCATTCGTAGAAGCGGAGGCAAACGAAGTTTCTGGGAAATTCGATTTTACCTGCCTCGTGAAACTCGGAACTATGTTCCAGCGTTTATGGCGGTGGTTTACCTGATGGAATACCACGCTGAGCACAACATTTATCCGATAAATATACAGCCGCCCCATGCGCTATTGGACACGGTTACAGTCACGGAGGTTTTGCGCTTTGATCAAATTTCACAGGCGGCTGGGATCAAGCAATCCGACGTCGCTCATTTGAACCCCATGTACCGATTGGACGTCATTCCTGCGACGGTGGAGCATTGGCCCTTGGTGCTTCCGTCAGCCAAAATCCCAGCATTTTTGGCGTTGCAGGACAGCGTGAGTAATTTCAAACCAGATTTGACGCCGGATATTATTTTTGTTCAAGAACCGGTAACGTACCGGGTGAAAAGCGGGGATGTTTTGGGCAAGATTGCAGATCGTTATGGAGTAAGCGTTCGTCAATTGCGCGAATGGAACGATTTATCAGGATCGTTCATACGAATCGGTCAAAAACTGCTCATTCATGCTAATCCCAAAAGCTACTAGAGCGATTTTATTTTTAGCACTGCTGTTCATCAGTGGTTGTGGAAGCCAGGAAGGTGCGCGCTATGCGCTGCCAGGAAAGGTTGGTGCTTCAGGAGAGATCGTAGTTGTATGCCCAGAGGTGGTTTGGTCGGGCGAAGTAGGCGATACACTGCGCGCCATTTTCGGACAACCATTTCCTGTTTTGCCTCAGTATGAGCCTTGGTTCGACTTGGTCCATTTGACACCGGAATCATTTGATCGGTTTTGGAAACCTCATCGCAACATCATCGATTTGGACCTTGCCGATCGCGTGGACACCCAGTCGCCCTCGGTATCCATCTACAAGGAAAAATATTCCCGCGACCAGATTTATATCAAAGGTGCGGCGCGCACTTCCGAGGGGCTGGCTCTGGCTCTGAATGATCGCGGCGATGAAATGCGCAGCATCTTGCATCGGGCAGAGGTAGAGCGGTTTGGTCGGTTGATTTCCCTTGATGAAAACGAGGTCATTAAAGCTGATCTGGTGGAGTGGATGAATTTGGAATTGACCCTACCACGCGATGCGCGCTGGGCAAAGAAGAATGATGAAGTGGGCTGGATTGATCGTCAGCTCACCCGCATGAAAGGGGGGGACAACCACGACGTCCAACAGGGATTTGTCGTGTACCGAGAGCCGTACACGTCTGATCAGCAATTTTCGATGCAAGCCCGCCTGAATAAGCGAAATTCCATCATGCGCAAACATATATTGGGACCTACAAAGGGGTCGTATATGACCACTGAGATGAGGTATATTCCCTCTTACGAGGAAATTGTGTTCAACGGTCAATTTGCCTCAGAATTACGAGGGCTTTGGCGGATTGAGAACAATTATATGGGCGGCCCGTTTTACAGCCTGACCGTGTTGGATGAGCGCAACGGTGAGCTGGTTACAGTAGAGGGTTTTTCGTATGCGCCTTATTTCGATAAACGCGAATACATGCGTGAAGCGGAAGCTGTTGTTCGATCGTGGCGCTGGGCCGAGCCAAAACCCGTGGGGCCATGAGATTGGTTTCAGCTGTGATAGGCTTAGCCTCGATGATTCTTTGTGGTTGTCAAACGCCAGTGACAATCGAGCCAGAGTCTTGGGAGTTTGAAAGCAGCATTCGGGCCCTTGAGGTGACTGAAAACCAAGGTGTATGGTGGGCTGGAGCAAACGGAATGGTGGGCCATTCGCTGGACAATGGTACTTCATGGATTGTTGATACGCTGAGATTGAGCGACGGAAGCTTGCCTGCTTTTCGCTCCATTGCCGTTACCCGGGAAGCTGCGTTTGTTTTGAGCATAGCGTCTCCGGCGGTTCTTTTTCGGCGTGGTTTAACGTCTGGCAAATGGGATTCTGTTTATGTCAATACGGATCCTGCCATCTTTTTTGACAGCATGTCTTTTTGGGATGATCAAGAAGGCATCGCCATGGGGGATGCTACGGCAGATTGCCTCAGCGTTCTTATTACGCGAGACGGCGGATACAATTGGCAACTGGTGGAGTGTTCGGAATTACCGACTGCCGTGATCTCCGCTGCAGGGCAAATGGAAGCCGCATTCGCTGCATCCAATGGCAATTTGGTGGTTCGAGGCGATGAGGTTTGGATGGCGTCGGGTGGGCCAGCTTCGCGCATCTACCGTTCGATGGACCGCGGACGAAGTTGGACGGTGGAAGATACGCCCATCGTGCAGGGAGGAGCAATGACGGGAATGTTTAGCGTGGCGCGCTGTGCTGATGACGAATCGGGTAGTGTGGGGATGGCTTGGGGCGGGAATTGGGAAACCATGGAGGAAAATGCTGCGAATAAGGTCGTTACGAGGGATGGTGGAAAGCTCTGGGAAGTGCTCACCCCGAATGGTGGTCCCGGCTATCGTTCGTGTGTCCAGTACGTTCCAAATTCAGCCTGCCAAGGAATTTGGGCCGTGGGAATCCCGGGCATAAGTAAGTCGTGGGACGGTGGAACATCTTGGAGCACCGTGGCAGATTCTTCCTTTTTCACGGTGCGCTTTGATGCCAAGGGCGCGAACGCGTGGCTGGCAGGCCGCGGTCGGGTGAAGCGCGTTCCCGTCAATCGACCAAAAAAGGCAGTGATTCTCCCTTGATATTTTCCAAAGCGTACCACCCTTTTGCCCAATTGCTCACATCGAGTTGCCATGTTGTGTCCCACCCAGTGTTGGACACGTTTTCGATTTGTTGGCCTTGTGCATTCAACACTTGAAACGGGGAAATTCCAGAAGCGCACGTGAGATTCAAGACGGAAGCAGCAGGGTTAGGCCACACCGAAAGATGAGTCGCTTCCGTTTCCACCACGTCTGATGATACATCTCCTTTGGCAAATGTGTATTGACCTTTTTTCAGGTTGGAAACACGAAACAAGCCAGCGCCGTTTGTCAAGGATCCAGGTTGCCATTCGTAAGCGGTGCATTCTTGCCAAGGTGAACTCGCGTCGGGACGCCAAGCCAAGAATCCATTGGCTTCCGTGTCACCGTATAGGTCATAGTCCAACCCTTCTGGCGAGTTTCCGTAATACTGGATTCGCGCATCGAGTAACGTGCCATCGGGCCACAACCCGTCAACGACCCAAAAGTGTGTTGTGCTGAGTTCAGCTACATAGGGCTCTGTTGGGCCTTCATCAGGGGCTGCCCAGTGGTGCTCGATTCGCACGAGTGCTGAATCGCCCTCAGGAATGGCATCGCATCCCACGCGCATTTCGACCCATGGCAGGTTTTGTATTCCTTCCGGTTCGGTGATGGTATACATAAAGTCGAGTCTTCCTTGGTTCAACTTTCCATTGGCATTGAGAGCGATCAAAGCAGGAGCATCGATGCCCAGGTGGTCAATGGTGATTTCATCCAATTGGCCGTTGGCCGAAATCTGTGTGTCAAATCGATTCCAATTGGCATCCCAAACTGTGATATCAAGAGGTTCGGCCATGTGGTAGTTTTCGCAGGCCCTTAATTTTTGTTGTAAAAAAAGAGTGGAGCTCGTGGAACCTGTGGTATGCGCGGTGGAATCGATTACCCACGTAGAGAATCCAGGTTGCAACACTTGGGCTTCAAACCAAGGAGTCATATCCACACCGCTGATTTCTTCCAGCGTCTGTTCAAACACATCTACATCCATGTGACCATCGAAATGTTGTGCAATGACGGATTGCATGCTCGATCGGAAAAGCTCATCGCCCAAGTAGGCCCGTAGATTGTGCAAAATTGAGGCGCCTTTGTAGTACGTATGCCGCCCGTATATTTCTTCATCGGGCATGGGTGAAAGCGGATGAAAACCGTTGTCTTGGAGGTGACATTCTTCAAGAACGAATTGCTGGTTATCCTTGACCACTTCAATAAATGATTCGGGGCCATCTTTCCATTCAATGAACAGATGGGAACTGTACTCTGCGGGGCCTTCTTTCAGCCACATGTGATTGTGAATCGTAGGAGCTACCAAATCACCCCACCAATGGTGGCCCAATTCATGGCTAAATAAATCGCCATTGGCGACCAACCCTTCGCCAACCATGAACTGCGGATACGCAATGTTTGTTGGAATTTCCAAGGCACCATCAGTAGTCAATACATAGCCTACACGCTCCCACGCGTATGGACCCCACCAAAACTCCAACGCGTCAATTGCATAGCCCAATTCTTGAAATTTATTGGCCATGGCGTTGATCTGTGCAGGCTTGCCAGTGAGTCGCACCGGGATGTCTCCGTAGTTGCCTGTGTGCACGTAATTGGAATCGACATATGGAGCCACAGCAATAGCGGATTGGTGCGTTGTGATGGGGTGAGTCAACTCGAAACTTCTGGTCAACGTGTCGCCATCGTGGAATGTTTCACCTATTAGGGTTCCTTGGCAATGCGCCCGCCGCCCGCCGGCGCTTGTTACGTGATAGGTATACACTGCGCGCTCCACAAAATTATCAAAGCACGGATACCAGACTTTGCCAAAATTGGGCGGAATAGTGGTGAGCCCAATTCCGAGGTTATAGATGTAGTCGCTTACGAAATAAAAACCACCCCAATAAGGATCTTGGTAGGGCGAACCCTGGTACCACACGTCGATTTCATAATCTGTCCCGGTCTGCCAACCCTCTTGGGGAAGTCCTATGTGCAGTTGCGATTCGGTTTGATCAAAAGTGACGACGGCACCATTGACCAAAACGCTATCCACCGTCAATTCGACCAGATCAAACCAAAGGTCTTGAGCGCTGGCATCGAGTACTTCCATCGAAATGGTTGCGCGGGCGACCAATTGCTGGTAGGTGTAAGCGGTGACATCCAACTCGAGTTCATACGTGCTGATGTTGAATGAATCGCTCCGAGCGATGGACGGTGCCATGTCGTAATTCATCATCCAACGAGGCTGTGGCGTCGGTTTTACTGTGGTGCGCTCAGGAGAAAGTTGCCGATAATGATGGCATTGGATAGACTGAAACACACGGGGTTTTCTCAACTCTCTTTGACTTTCCTGTGCGTATGAAGCCGGAGCCGCCATGATAAGAGCGATTGAAAGAAGTAAAAAATGACGAAAATGAAATGGCCTTTGCATGTTGGCAATTTACTGCAACTGACTACTTTCGCCGCATGAATGAAATGCAGATTGCCAACGGTAAATTCGTAGAGATCAGTTATATCCTGCGCGAGGACAGTCCTGAAGGAGAAGAACTTGAAATATGTCCAGCAGACGATGCCTTTGGCTTCATGGTTGGAGAAGGCCAGGTGCTTTTGGCGCTTGAGAAAGCGTTGCATGGAATGAAGAAAGGAGATTCTTTTGCATTTCGCCTGTCGATGGACGAGGCCTATGGAGAGGAAGATGAGGAGGCCTTTGTAGAGGTGCCAAAATCAGCGTTTATTGTGGACGGTGAATTGGATGAGTCTGTTTTTGAAGAGGGGGAAGTCGTTCCGATGGAAACGGAGGACGGAGATGAGGTTATTGGTGTGGTAGCAGAGGTTCGGTTGAATTCGGTCATAGTGGATTTTAACCACCCGTTTGCCGCGTTGAATTTGCACTTCACGGGCGAGATTTTGAATGTTGCAGACGCACCGCCTCAGCAGTCTTGATGGGTTGTCCATAGGCTGCGTGGTGTGCTGTCGATTCGGTACCTTTGAATCATGCAACGCACCGAAATTGAACAGCTGGGGGAGTTCGAATTGATTCGCCGTCTGACCCAAGAGATCAAGCATCAACAGTCCAGCACTCTTTTGGGAGTGGGAGACGATGGAGCGGTCATTGATCCAGGAGATAAACGTGTGGTCATTAGCACGGATATGCTCGTTGAGGGCGTCCATTTTGATATGTCCTATGCACCGTTGAAGCACTTGGGATATAAAGCCATCGCCACCAATGTCAGTGATATTTGCGCCATGAATGCCACTCCAACGCAGGTCACGGTATCTATCGCTGTAAGCAGCCGATTTTCAGTGGAAGCGTTGGATGAACTTTATTCGGGCATTCACAAAGCATGTGAGGTTTATGGAGTTGATTTGGTCGGAGGCGACACGTCTTCCTCTCTCTCAGGGTTAATGATTAGCATTACAGTTTTGGGACTGGTCTCTTCTGATCAGGCGGTGACGCGATCCGGTGCGAAACCGGGAGATTTGCTGGTGGTTTCGGGAGATTTAGGAAGCGCATACATGGGGCTGCAGATCTTGGAGCGGGAAAAGGAAGTGTTCAAATCAGCTCCAATGGCGCAGCCGGATTTGACGGATCATCAGGAATTGCTGGAACGGCAATTAAAACCGGAAGCTAGAACGGACATTATCCGAGAGCTGAGGGACATCGACTTGAAGCCGACCTCCATGATTGATATTTCTGACGGGTTGGCCTCCGAGACTTTCCACTTGTGCGCCGCTTCTGGCTGTGGTGTTCGGATCTATGAGGACAAATTACCGATCAACCCCCATGCTTACGAAACGGCAAGGGCATTCAACCTGGATCCAACTCTTTGCATGTTGAGCGGTGGAGAGGATTATGAATTGCTCTTTACCATTGATCAGTCTGAGTTTGAAAAGGTGCGCAACCTTCCCAAGCTGTCCATTATAGGTCACATGGTTGAAGATGCTGCGGAGAAAACTTTGGTGACCAAGAATGGAGTGGAAGCGCCATTGAAGGCTCAGGGCTGGGATGGCATTAAGCAGTCCCACGGAGAAGAATCCAATTGATTGCAAATGTGTGGAATCACGGGCATTTACGGCATTCCTGAAAAGGCGGCGCGTGAGTCCTCTGCGGAAGGATTAGCGCGGATGACAGCACACATTGCGCACCGTGGTCCTGATGCAAGTGGATTATGGACCTCGGATTCAGAAGTAATGCTCGGGCATCGGCGCTTGAGTATCATTGACACGCATTCGCACTCTGATCAACCATTCATTCACAGGCCAACCGGAGACGTCATTGTGTTCAATGGGGAAGTTTATAATTACAGGGAGCTTCGGGAAGAACTGAAATCAAACTTTTCCTTTCAGACCGAGAGTGATACGGAAGTGGTCATTGCGGCATTGCAAGCGTGGGGAACAGCCGCGTTGGATCGATTCAATGGAATGTTTGCTTTTGCATTTTGGTCCAATGAGAAGCGGGAGTTGTTATTGGCTCGCGATCGGATGGGCATCAAGCCACTGTATTTCGCGGAGACGAACAAAGGATTGATATTTTCGAGTGAAGTACGCAGCATTTTGGCTTCTGGATGGGTCGACAAACGACATGATCCCATTGCTTTGGCTGATTACTTCCGTTATCAGACAGTGCATGCGCCCCGAACGATTGTTCAGGGTGTTTCGATGCTGCAAGCGGGCCATTGGATGCGGCTTCAAGGCGAAGAGACTGAAATATCTGCGTGGTGGGACATCGCAGCGGAAGCGTCTAAGATTGATCGTGAATTGCCGCGCACAGATCGCCTCAAACACATTCGGAGCGCCATGGAAAACGCCGTGGATTTACGGATGCGATCAGACGTTCCACTCGGGGCATTTTTATCTGGAGGCATTGACTCTAGCGCTATTGTGGGATTGATGAAAGCCGCAACGGAAGAACAGATTTCAACGTTCAGCGTTACGTTCGATGAAGGTGAATTTGATGAGAGTGCGTGGTCGAGAATGGTGGCCAAACGATTTGACACCGACCACCATGAAATTCGGCTGAAAAGTGAGGACTTTCTGCACCAGGTGCCAGATGCTTTGGCCGCGATGGACCATCCTTCAGGAGACGGTCCAAACACCTACGTTGTCAGTGCAGCAGCTAAGAAGGAAGGAATCACCGTCGCGCTTAGTGGTCTGGGAGGTGACGAGGCCTTCGCCGGATATCCTGTTTTTAAGCGATCACAGCAGCTTTTGGAGAAGCGCTGGCTTGCGTCGTGGCCAAAAGGACTGCGCAAGGCATTGGGGGCGGCTTATGTCTCTGCAAAAAACGACGCTACTTCCCGGAAAATGGCGGCCGTGTTAGGGGGAGATTATTTCGACTTGGAGCATACATACCCTCTTTCGCGTCAAATCTTTCTTGAGTCGGACTTGAGGAAATTGGCGCCAGAGGCCTCGCAGCAACCGAATCGAGTTTACCAGTGGTTGAGTGAAAAAATTGCACCTGACAGCACGGGGTTTTCCCTTCCGTTTTTATCGAAAGTAAGTCTAGCGGAGATGGGAACTTACATGAGTCATACGTTGCTCAGGGATACCGATCAGATGTCCATGGCCCATGCCCTTGAAGTACGCGTGCCCTTTCTGGACCACCACTTGGTGCTGCAAGCATTGGCGACGCCGGACGATCAAAAATGGCCAAACACTCCAAAGCAACTTCTGACGGATGCCATTCCAGACTTGCTTCCGCACGAAGTGATTCACCGTCCGAAAATGGGGTTTGTGTTGCCCTGGGAGCAATGGATGAAAGGGGACCTAAAGGCAACATGTGAGGGAGGACTGCTATACCTCGCCGGAATTGACGGCATTTCAAAACGTGAGATTGATCGAATTTGGTCAGCCTTTCTTGCCGGGGATAAGCGCTGGACCTTTTCGAGGCTTTGGACTTTGGTGGTCTTGGGGCATTGGATGGAGAAAAACGCCATCCAATGAACCGGTTGAGAATCATTGTATCTGTGGATTGGTTTCCGCCTGCATTCCGCGCTGGGGGACCCATTAAGAGTGCTTATAACCTGTGTGCGCTACTGTCAAAATACCACGATGTTTGGGTTGTGACAGGGTCACATGATTTGGGGGAATTGGACGCTTTAGACGTGCCTCAGGATGAATGGAATTCCGTTCAAATTGGCGACGAGACCATTCAGGTACGTTACTGCAGCAAGGCAAATTTGAACCGACACGTGTGGTCCAATATGTTGAAGACAATTGAGCCGAATTTTATCCATTTGAACAGCATGTTTTCCAAGGCGTATTCGCTCCTTCCCTTGCGCGCATCTCGCAGCCATTCTGAGATCCAGGTGGTTCTTGCGCCTCGGGGTATGCTCGGTCGTGCTGCTCTATCTCTAAAACCGCTAAAAAAGAGGGTTTTTTTGAGTTTTGCGAGAACGATGGATTTGTTTGAGGGAGTGTCATGGCACGCGTCCACTTCCAATGAAGCCGATGAGGTTCGGATGCATTTTCGATCTGCCAACATTCGCATAGCGCAAAATTTACCGGCGTCGCTTTCAACCAAGAACTTGGCTCGGCCGCTAGACTGCTGGAAGCTTGTGGTGATTGGTCGAATCCATCCGGTAAAAAATCTGGAATTTGGTCTGCGTGCGTTGCTCAATGCAGATACGTCCCGACCCGTAGAGCTAGACTTTATCGGCCCTGTAGAAGATGCTGCTTACCAGAAGGAATTGGAAGGCATAGCTTCCGCTCAGGACCAAGTAAAAGTGAGATTCCATGGTGGAATTCCGCCGTCGGAGTTGCCGGCTTTTTTTCATTCGGCTCATTACCTCTTGTCATCGACTACACAGGAGAACTTTGGACATTCTATTGTGGAGGCATTTGCGCATGGTTGCCCTGTTTTAATCAGTGATCGAACGCCTTGGTTGCAATTGAAGGATAAGGGAATAGGATGGGATTGGCCACTGGATGCTGCTGTTTGGCAACGTGGACTTTCCGAAGCGCTGACGTTGGATCCGGAACGTTGGGCAGTCCTGTCCGAACAAGCCTTAGCGTTTTTCAAGACCGATGTGCGGAATTCCGCGGCTGAAAAAGCTAACTTGGAGTTGTTTCAACCCTGAGTAGACTATGAATCGAATTCAAAATTTATTTGGTATTGCGTATCCCATTGTACAGGCGGGAATGATTTGGTGCAGCGGCTGGGAATTGGCCAGCGCTGTGTCCAATACCGGAGGACTAGGCATCATCGGTGCGGGATCTATGTATCCGGAAGTCTTGCGGGATCAAATTATAAAGTGCAAAGCGGCCACTGCGAAGCCGTTTGCAGTCAATGTGCCTTTACTATATCCTTCTATTGAGGAGCACATGGCAACCATTATTGAATTGGGCGTGCCGATTGTATTCACAAGCGCGGGCAACCCTAGAGCGTGGACAGCTCATTTGAAATCTCATGGTATTCGGGTCGTTCACGTCGTGAGCAGTGTAAAGTTTGCTCTGAAAGCCCAAGCGGCAGGTGTGGATGCAGTAGTGGCTGAAGGGTTCGAGGCTGGAGGTCACAATGGGCGTGAAGAAACTACGACGATGTGCCTGGTACCTGCCGTATCAGATGCATTGGATGTGCCCGTAATTGCCGCCGGAGGCATTGGCGATGCGCGTTCGGTTTTAGCGGCTTTTGCCTTAGGCGCTGAAGGAGTTCAAATTGGCAGTCGGTTCGTGGCCACAATAGAGTCATCAGCTCATCAGGCTTTTAAGGAGCGCGTGGTTGCTGCAAATGAAGGGGATACGGCATTGCGTTTGAAACCGCTGACTCCTGTCAGATTATTGGACAACGCGTTTGCTCAAAAAGTGGCAGCGGCTGAGGCTGAAGGCGCTGATTCAGAAACGCTTTCCGAGTTGTTGGGCCGTGGCCGAGCAAAGCGCGGCATGTTCGAAGGTGATTTGGAAGAGGGAGAATTGGAGATTGGTCAGGTCAGCGGTCAAATCGATGCTATTCAGCCTGCGGCGAGAGTTGTGGAGGAGTTGGTGAATGGATACCGTTCGCTGACCAAAGGGATGAGCGACCCCAAATTCCAATGGTAATTCTTTTTTTCGATGGAGAATGCGGATTGTGCAATCGTGCGGTTGTACGGTTTTTGCAGTGGGAAAATGGTGGCTGTCGCGTTCATTTCGCGCCGTTGCAAGGCGATACTGCCCGCAAGCAACTGACTCCAGAACAGGCCGAGCCTCCCTTTTCATCCTTGCTGGTTTGGGATGGCCAAGCTCTTCATGAGAGAGCCTCGGGCCTCCGTGTTTTGGCAAAAGAGCTCCGATCTCCCTGGAGGAACTTCGCAATGCTTGGATTGAGAATAATTCCTGTGGGGTGGTTGAATGCGGGTTACGATATGGTCGCTCGTCACCGTTATCGGGCTTCGAAATTTTCATGCGCGGTGCATGTCGATGCAAAATCGAGGCGCCGCTTTCTGCCTTAGCAGTCAGGTTTTTTTTGCATCGAAATGGGCGCGTACAGCGCGTGCTACTTTTAGATTCACCGCTTTATTTAGTTCTTCAATTTGAGCATCGCCGATGGCCTTTACCGTCTTAAAATGAGAAAGCAATTCGTGACGAGTTTTTGGTCCGACCCCTTTAATGTCGTCTAGTTCCGAGTGCAAGGCAGCCTTGCTTCTTCGTGTGCGATGGTGTTCGAGTGAGAATCGGTGGGCTTCGTTTCGAAGGTGCTGAATCAATTTCAGGGTTGAGGACCGTTTGTCCAGATACAGCGGATGCTGATCGCCCGGGTAATAGATTTCTTCCAGCCGCTTGGCAATTCCGATGATCGCTATCGTGCCGCGCAACCCTATGGCCTCCAATGCCTCCAATGCGTGGCTAAGCTGTCCCTTTCCGCCATCAATGACGATGAGTTGGGGCAACGGCTCATTCTCCTTCAATAACCGACTGTAGCGACGATGAACGACCTCAGTCATGGAAGCAAAATCATCAGGACCAACTACAGTTTTGATGTTGAACTTTCGATAATCTGCTTTAGCAGGTTTTCCATTTTTGAAAACAACACATGCTGATGCGGGATTCGTCCCTTGGATGTTAGAATTATCGAAGCACTCAATATGGACGGGAAGTTCGCTGAGTCGAAGGTCTTCTTGGGCGGTCTCTAGCAGCCGCTTTGTAGCTGCAGCAGGGTGAGTTTGTTCCAATTGTTTTTGGCGATCGCGCATGAAAAACCGGGCATTTCGATCAGACATTTTTACGAGGCGCAATTTATCTCCTCGCTGCGGCACGTGATATGAGACGCCGTCGAGAGGCAAATCAATCGCAAATGGGGTGTAAATCAAAGGGGAGTCACTCCCAAATTTGTCCCGAATCTGCACGATAGCGGCCTCTAAAATTTCTTTGGGCTCTTCGCCCAATTTGCGTTTGACTTCGGAGGTATGCCCTTTGGTAATCGTGCCCTTCAATATGCGAAGGAAGTTCACGTAAGCGCAGCGTGAATCTTGCACGATTGTATAAACTTCAACGTCTTCTATTCCCGGATGGACAATTGTGTTTTTGGCTTGGTACTTTTGGACGGATGCGAGCTTCAACTTGAATTCTTCTGCTTCTTCAAAACGAAAAGCCACTGCAGCTTCCTGCATATTCTTTTCCAATTCCCGAATCACCTCTCCAAGGTTTCCTCGCAGCAAATGCCGGATAGCGGCAATGCTTTTTTTATGAGCATCTTCGTCATGTTTGCCAACACAGGGACCGGTGCATTGTCCGAGATGCGATTCAAGGCAAGATCTAAACTCTTCTATTTGGACTGTCGATTTCAACTGTTTTAATGAGGTTGACCGACACGTGTTGCACATTAGTGGATAGAGAGATTTGGACAGTTCCAAAACGGTGTGCATGGTTTTCACACTTGGAAAGGGCCCGAAATATTCGCTGCCGTCTTTGATCAGTTGGCGAGTGGCGAAGATGCGAGGAAAGCGCTCCTTCTTCACGACGATGAACGGATACGTTTTATCGTCTTTTAGTTGGATGTTGTAGAGCGGCCGGTGCTCCTTGATCAGGCTGTTTTCAAGCAATAATGCATCTGCTTCCGTGGGCGCAACGAGCCATTTGATGTCGGTAATTTTCGAAACGAGCAAGCGTGTTTTCCCATTGTGGTTCTGGTTGGTAAAGTAGCTTGACACCCGCTTTTTTAAGTTCTTGGCTTTGCCGACGTAGAGCAGCCTCTCGGAATCATCAAAAAATTGGTATACCCCCGGTTGTTGAGGAAGCCTTGCAAGAATTTGACTGATGTATTCAGATTTCGCCATGGGTTCGGCAAATTTCGGGCGGAATCTCCAACTAACTTCGCCACATGGTTTTGATCACAGGAGCAACGGGTCTGGTTGGCCGGCATTTGTTGGAGGTGTTGTTGGCGGCAGGTGAGACGGTTCGGGCGTTGCATCGTCCGTCTTCGGACCGCCATCAGGTGCACGAATTCTTAGAAAAAAAGGAGATTGATCCAATGCGTTTGGAGTGGTTTGAGGCTGAATTATGGGACGGCGAACGATTGGAAGAGGCGCTGCAGGGGTGTTCACGGGTTTTCCATTGCGCAGCAGTAGTTTCATTTCATCATCACGATTCAGACCGGATGATGAAGGTCAACCGCGACGCTACGGCACTGATGGTAAATACGATGCTGCATTGTGATGTCAAGGAACTGGTGTACGTTAGTTCTGTTGCGGTATTGGGCCGAAAACTGGGGGAGCCGGTACACGAGGACGTCCCATTTGAGGAAGGTTCTGGAGTAACGCACTATGCGCGAAGCAAGTATTTGGCTGAGTTGGAAGTTTGGCGTGGCAAAGAGGAGGGCTTGAATGTTTTGACAATCAACCCCGTCATCGTCTTAGGGCCTGGAGATTTTGCACGGAGCTCCTCAACCATGTTTGCGCTGGCCCACAAAGGATTCCAATGGTACCCTTCAGGTACCAACGGCTTTGTTTCAGCCTCTGATGTGGCCCGAGCTTGTCATCTATTGGCCCATCATGGCTGTTGGAATGACCGGTTCTTGCTCTGCGCGGAAAACCGATCGTACCAAGAAATTTTAGGGTGGATGGCAAGTGCGCTGAGTTCCCGTCAGCCATCTTATCGATTGCGTTCTTGGATGATGGGACTGGCCTGGCGTTTTGGCCGGGTGATCGAAGTTGTTACGGGCCGCAAATCCCCTATTACCCGTGAATCGGTGCAAAATACGAGCAAGGTGCATGCCTACTCATCTGATCGGTTGGAACGCACATTGGCTGCCAAAGGCGTGACCTGGAAATACACTTCCATCAAAACGGCCATTGAGGCCACTGGGCCGTATGTTCTTGCAGCATTGGGCCCCACGAAATAGGAGGATTGCCTAATTTTGCTGATTGGTTTCGCGTTCCATGCGAGCCAATCGATCAGCGACTTCCTCGAGCAGTCCGTCCATTTCTTTGGGGTGCTTGTACCACCATTCGTAAGTGGTTTTGAATCGCTGCTCATCGACGTTAAAACGCTCGAATAGCTCAGCATAATGTTGGAGAATGACAAGGCCTTCTTCATCATTCCTAAGCAATCGCTGCTTCTTCACACCTTCGATCAAGTGTACTTCGGTAAGGACATGCATAAAAGTATCGCGTGCAATGAGCCCTTCCTGCTCGGCTTTATTGTGTGAAATATTGGAACACCCCATAGCCATGAGACATGCGAGCATGGAAGAGAGAACGCGAATGCGTGTAACTGGCATCATCGATCGAATGTAAGCCGTTGTCCCGCGTGATTTCCGTGGCGGGTGAGTACGTCGGTTCCGTTGTATACCTGGACGCCATTCACCCACGTTCCACGAACCTGAGATTTGAATGTTGTGCCCTCAAACGGTGACCATCCGCACTTGTAACGGATGTTGCTGCGAGACACCGTCCAAGGATCATTGGGGTCGACCAAAACGAGGTCCGCTTGGTAACCCTTTCGGATGTAGCCGCGGCCTTCGATTTGGAACATGTCCGCGACGCGGTGCGCCATAAGAGTCACTGCATCTTCAACCGGCAGCAATCCCTGATGAACCATTTCGAGCATCGCTGGCAGAGCATGTTGCACAAGCGGTCCTCCAGAGGGAGCGTTAAAATAGGAATTACTTTTTTCTTCCAGTGTATGTGGCGCGTGATCCGTGGCGACAACGTCGATGCGGCCATCGAGGATTCCCGAGCGCACAGCGGCTCGGTCATCCGCCGATTTTACGGCAGGATTCCATTTGATATGGGTTCCTTTGGAATCATAATCGGAATCGGTAAACCACAAGTGGTGGATGCATGCTTCGGCGGTGATTTTCTTCTCAATGGAGGGAATGTCATTGCGGAATAGACCGACTTCGCGGGCTGTAGAAATATGAAGGATATGCAATCGTGTATTCCACTTAGTGGCGAGCTCCATAGCCATGGATGAGGACCGATAACAGGCCTCGGCACTGCGAATGATAGGGTGATGCCCAATAGGCACGGCTTCACCATAACGTGCGCGTGCCGCTTCAATATTTCTTCGAATGGTGGCTTCGTCTTCGCAGTGGGTCGCTACCAGTGTAGGGCTCTCTTTGAAGACGGCATCCAGCACTTGTCGGTCATCAACGAGCATGTTTCCGGTGGAGGAGCCCATGAAAACTTTGACGCCGCAAATGCGCCGGGGGTCCGTTTTTAAAACTTCATTCAAGTTTGTGTTGGACGCTCCCATGAAAAACGAATAATTCACAGCACTTACCTCATCAGCGCGTTCGTATTTGTCTTGAAGGAGTTGTTGGGTGAGCGCCTGAGGAACTGTATTGGGCATCTCCATGAAGGAAGTGATTCCTCCCGCCGCCGCCGCCGCTGATTCGGTGGCTATTTCGCCCTTGTGGGTAAGCCCCGGTTCGCGAAAGTGAACTTGATCATCGATGCAGCCGGGCATCAACCACAGACCTGTGGCATCGATTTGAATGGCATTTGATGCTTCTGCATGCGTGTTGCAGTCATCGCCAATCGCCCCGATAGTGCCATCACGGGCAATCAGGACATCTGAGACGATAACTTGGCCTTCATTGACTACGTTGGCTCCGACAAATCGAGTAGGCTGTGGAATCATAGATGAATTCAGGGTTTGAAATCTGGATTGGGAGTGACTTTGCGGAAGCGCATTTGCAGCACGCCGAGAAACGCTTCACGAAAGATGTTCATGCTCATTTTACTGGTACCCAGCTCGCGGTCGATGAAAGTAATCGGCACTTCTTCAATGCTAAAACCCAGTTGGTGGGCATTGTATTTCATTTCAATTTGAAACGCATACCCAATAAATTGGATGCGGTTCAGGTCAATTCTTTCTAGCACTTCACGCCGGTAACATTTGAAACCTGCGGTACTGTCTTTGACCCCTAACCACAAAATGAGATTGACATAAACAGAAGCGAAATAACTCATCATGATGCGCCCCATGGGCCAATTGTTCACCTTTCCCCCACTTGTGTACCGTGAGCCCACGGCAACACTGGCGCCGTTCACGCACGCTTCTTGAAGTCGAATCAAGTCTTTGGGATTGTGTGAAAAGTCACAATCCATCTCAAAAATGAGGTCATATTCGTGTTGCAGTGCCCATTTAAATCCAGCGATGTAGGCTGTTCCCAAGCCGAGTTTTCCAGAGCGTTCCAATAGATGAATGCGTTCCTGACTTTTTTGGTTTTTCTTAACCGCTTGTGCAGTCCCATCGGGCGATCCATCGTCCACAATTAACACATCGAAGGCAGGTTCCAATGCCATCACAGTATCCAGCATTCGCTGAATGTTCTCGATTTCATTGTAGGTGGGTATGATAACTACACTCTTCATATCAAACTTAACAGCTCATTCGTATTAGGTTCACTTCAGCCTCCGTCAAATGGCGAAAGCTTCCACGAGGGACGTTTTTTTTGGTGAGGGGTCCAATGGTAACGCGGTCCACCTTTACCACTTGGTAGCTCAGCTGTTCCAGCATCCGTCGGGCAATGCGGCTGCGGCTGGAGGTCAGTTTCAATCCGATGTGGGTTCTTTCTTCGTTGGCAAACTCCGCTTCGGAAGCCTTCACGAAGCCTTTGTCGACAATGAAACCTTGTTTCAATTCTTCGAGGTGATTTGGCTGGACACGTTCTGCGAGGATTAGATGGTAAAGCCTCATCGCGCCTGATTGCGGATTGTTTAGCCGAACCATTAGTTCTTCATCGTTGGTGAACAGCATCAATCCGGTGCTTTCTCGATCCAGTTTGTCAATGGATCGAACTTCCTCTTTGCAAGCCTTCTGAATCAATTCATGTACACCTCGTCTCGCTTTTGCGTCCGCCATGGAAGTTCCAAATCCTTTCGGTTTGTTTAACAAGACGTATCGTCGTGCTTCCGGCCGAATGGTGGCTCCGCCAACTTGAACGTTATCTGTTGCATTTACCTTTTGCCCCATTTGAACGATGATTTCTCCGTTCACCGTTACGACCCCCGACTCAATCAATGCGTCTGCTTCTCTCCGTGAACAAACACCTGCATTGGCAATGAAGCGGTTCAAACGCATTGGACCACCTGGGGCTGCCAATGGTTTTTGGCGCATAATGGGTTTGGCCCCTCGTCGAAAACTTGTGCCTCCGCGAGTTGTTCCACCTGACTCACTGGGCTTAAAATTTGATTTCTGATCGGAACTGCGGCTTGCGCCTGCCTTTCCTTTAGGCCTTCCGGATTCTGGCCGGCTGCCCTTTGAGCGGCCTGATTCTGAGCGGCCTGATTCCGGCCGACTCGCGTTTGAACGACCCTCGCCGGGTTTTGACCGACGTGATTGCGAGGATCGGGCGCCTGCACGACCAGAATTCTGCTTCTTCATGAAGCAAAGATATCTCATTCAAGGCATGCAAATGAACGCATCTTCAATGTGTTGAATCCGATGCTCATGTCGACCATATTCGATGCAAATAATATCGAATCGAGCGGCATCGGCTTGGCGGTTTTGGTGTTTCAAAAAGTGGTCAGCGGCAATGATGATACGCTGCTGTTTGAAGAGGTCGACTGATTCAAAGGCGGTCTCAGCATATCCGAATTTTCGAACTTTTACCTCAGCAAATATCCAAGTGTCGGCGTGCCGACCAATCAGGTCAATTTCATATCGTCCAGATCGCCAGTTCCGTTCGATGACGGCAATGCCGTAGCTCTCAAGATGACTAGCCGCCAAGTTCTCGCCCCATGTGCCGCGCTCTGTTGTGTTCATTTCCTAATCGTTTGAGAACGAAGAACTCGAACAACGGTCTACCTTCGTAGTATGATTTTCAGAAGAAGTATCGTGATTTATGGTTGTTGTTTAGGGGCCATTTTTGCATGCTTTGCAGAGGCCAGTGGACAAGATTTTTCTTCTGATGAATGGTATGTGTCTTGGGGCTATAATCGATCCGCATACACCACTTCGAATGTTCATATGTGGGGAGCGGGGCCCAGTGGTGAGTCCTTTGATGTTACGCTGCAAGACGCCCGAGCCAATGACATGCCGGAGCGTTTTCAAGCGAAAGTTTATTTTCACCCAGGGCTTTTTACTATCCCGCAATTTAACGCTCGATTTGGCAAGCGCGTTGCCCCGAAATGGTGGGTTTCGGCGGGTTGGGATCACATGAAATACAAACTAAAAAAGCAGTGGATAATGGCCGATGGGTACGCCAATGCTGCAGATATGGGGGGTGATGAGGTCCCACCGGGGACGGTTGCGGAATGGAGTGGGGATTCCCTGTGGTGGGGACAAGGATTCAACCTGGAACACAGCGATGGAATGAATTTTGTGCGATTTAGCTTGGAACACCAAACAGATGTTTGGCAATCCAGGAACGAGCAATTTGAGCTGTCCGTCTTCCAGGCAATAGGGCTTGGTGTAGTTGTTTGCAGTACGGATTTTACGTGGGCCGGAGAGCGTCAGAAAAACGCTCAGCATTTGTCAGGCCTTGGATTCGGCGTGCATGCAGGCGTTAGAATGCAAGTTCATCGCCGCTTTTTCATCCAGGGTACTGGACATTTGGGTGGGGTGACGTTGCCTTGGATACGCTTGCAGGGCCCCGGGGAATCGGGAGCAAAGCAGAGCCTCGGATATGCGGAAGCAGCATTTGCTCTGGGCTACCTCATCGGAGGAGAACACAAGGCCAAAGGTAAAAATTGCAATACGTGTCCTAAGTGGTAGAAGTCGGGCTCAAGTGAGCACCAATTGCGTTTGCCCAATGACCTCGTTTTCTTCGAGAATGCTGATGGTGTAGATGCCAGCGGGAATTTCATCGGAAGCTGGGATGAAGAAAATGCACGCCTCAATTCGCTCATTGTTGTAATCCACTTCTCGTGTAGCGCTTACCGGATTTCCCAATGCATTGGCACCTTCCGACTGCTCTCCCAACAGGATCTGTCCAGATTCATTTCTCACTTGAAGGTGTAGGGTCTTGGGTCCTGCACTGGCGATTCTGTTTTCCAAAAGGGTGAAGCAAACCCGCAACATGCTCAATCGCGAAGCACGGCTGGTTGGCCGCTGGCGGCCGTTTGTCAAGATTCGAATGCCCGCGGCAGCCGCTTCAGCAGCTTGGAGGGCTTGTCCTGCGGTGATCATTTCCTCCATGTTTTCTTGCCGCTCTACTAGGTTCGCATTTCGTTCTTGCACTTCCTCGACGCGCGCGCGCATTTGGCCGTTTTCATCGATAAGAGCTAGGTTCAATTGATTGAGAGAATCAATGGTTCCTACATAGCCCTTCATGATTCCCCGGAGGGATTCAGCCTCTTTTTTTGCCCGGGAAAGCGACCAATTGCCATTTCTGACTTTCTGGACCAATCGGTCGATGTCATTTTTTTGATCTGCGATTTGAGCAAGCATGAGCACATTTTCCGTGCTGAGGGTGTCGTAACTAAAATTTAATTTTTCCAAGTCGAACAAGACCTGGTCGCGTTCCAGCGAAATTGTGGTGTTCTCAGCTTCTACTGCAGAGACAATTTGATTTGTCTGGTACAGTTGCAAACCGAGTCCAATACACACCATGGCAAGAATTGCGGAGGTGATGAGAAGAAGACGTTGTGATTCCATGGGGTCCGGTTTAATGCAAAGGGACTAACGATAAACGGAATGTTCGATTCGCAATTGTCCTGCTGCATCCCAAATTTCGGCAGATATTTCGGCTTTGCCAGGGCGTCCGAGTTGCAGAATACCAACATTGTTGTCCATGATAGGTCCTGCTAAGCGGTTCCCGTTGCTTGTTGCGAAGTCCCAAGTGGATGTGATGCCGCTGGATGTGACGTCGAAAATATCTCCGAGGGCAGAACCTGTTGAGGGGGTGATTTTCGAAATTTCTGCATAATGAACATCTCCAGAAATGAAAATGGCTGGAACGGGCTTGCTCTTTTTCGAAACTCGATTCGTGGCAGCTTCATCCAGCAACCGGATCATACGCTTCTGTTCGTGTGGAAAATTCGCCCAAGATTCATAGCCGTTCCATTCGATTCCAAACTGAGTGGACGATGCAATGATGCGGTAATCGGCTTCAACGGCCAGCTGTTTTTTTAACCAACGCCATTGGATTGGACCGAGCAGGGTCGAGTCGGGATTGTGATGCGGTTCGTAATCGGCCATGTATGAGAAGCCGTTGCTGCCTTCTAGGATAAGGCTTTGCGATTGAACGAGGTTATCCCGAAACGTCCGGGTATCCAGCAATATTACGTGAACATCCTGTCTCCCGCCATCGAATAAATAGCTGATATAGACGCCCTCACGTTTTCTTCTTGGCGAATCACGGGGCTCGTTCCAGAAGTCCAAAAAGACAGCTTTTGATTCTGTTTTTAGGGGATAGTGTCTACCGGCGTCATTCCAGCCGTAATCGTGATCGTCCCACGTTGCAAGCAATCGGGTTGCTGAATCCAGTCGTTGGAAGTAGGGATTGCTTTTTAGTGATTCGTATTGCGATTTTAATACCGCAATATCCTTTGTATCTCCATATACATTATCTCCTAACCAGATGAACACATCGGGTTTTTTGTTAATGGCCACGTCTAGCACTGGCATGGCGGATTCGGCTTGAGCGCAGCTGCCAAAAGCCAAGGAACGAATCTCTTTTCGCACGATTACATCTGCAACGGCTTTTGTCTCAGCCTTGCGAAGGATGATTGTTTTGGGCTCTGGCTTGCAGCCAAATAAATTTGCTGCGACCAGGGCAAAACCCAAGAGGGTAACGCATTCAAGCGGTGACCATTTTGTCATTCAGTTAGTGCAAATCGAATGGGCAGCACATACTGTACGTTCACTGTTTTGCCTTTGTTGTTTCCGGGAACAAATAAGGGGAGTGATTCTATGACTGTAGCCGCGGCCTTTTGCAGCATATCCGGACCGCGCATGATTTCCACGGAGCCCACGGAACCTTTTTTGGTGACGACAAATTGAACGAACACGGTGCCTTCTATTTTCTTTTGCTCTGCTGCTTCAGGATATATGAGGTGTTGCGAGACGTGTTCCAAGATGCTTTGATTCGTGCATGTTTCACGTTCCGTGCGATCTTCGAGGGATGCACACGTTTTTAAAACGGGCATCACTTCTGCCACTTTTACCGCATCTCCTTTTGGATAATCAATGCCATTTTGAGCCATTGCGTTGGGCAATTGGATGCAGAGGGCGGCGATAAAAAAGAGGGCTGAAAGGTGCAGTTGTCGTCGTTGTTCCATAACGGAAATATACTAAACATTACTGAATTCCCAAGGGCCAAGAGGGACCGCCGGGGCCGGTAGAAATAATATAGGATCCTGATTTCAGGTGAACTGGAAGCGTCACGTTGCAGCGTTGCGTCATTTTTCCATTTGCCAATATGCGGCCAGAATGATCATAGAGCGTCCAAGCCTTTTGCGATTCTGACGAATCGCTACAAGGCAAAGTGAGTTGTTCTCCGAGATGCATGGGGTTGGGGTATGGGAAATCATTCCGCATGATCTCATGGCTTACCTCTGTATCGCTTCCGTTTGATGCTATATTCCATCGTGCAGCCAGGAGTGGCCTTTCCAAATCATCAGCATTCCATTGCCCAACGGTGATCAATTGCCCCCAATCGGGATGGAAGACTCCATGTACATGCCCCCATCCACCTTCCCATGGCATACTCGGTGAGAGTGCTTCTGCCGTTGGAGTATTGCCAAAAGGCGAGATGAGGTAGATGCCATTGATGCCCGCTTGTGGATCACTTCCGATGCCCATCGCAACAGAGTTGGGGAGCAATAAAAAACCACTTTCAGACCAGGCCTCTCCAAATTCGAGGGTCTGCATTCCGATGGCAGTGCCACTCAAATCAAAGGTCACTTGATTCCAACCGGCGTTCAATTCTTCGGTGGTTTCGTGCTCGAGCAGCGCAATAAGATATTCCCCATCAAGGTGGATGCTTTTGACGCTATGATTATGCCCAGGACTGAGGTTCATGTGAACCCAACCGTCAGTGCCGAATGTCTCATCAAGCTCACCGTTGGAGAGGTGTTTCGCCAACAATAATTCGTAGTGATAGGCATTGGAATAGGCTCCACCGGTGTACCAACAGCCGTCAGGACCTTGCGCTGCGCAACTGTAATATCCGCCGATTTCATGGCGATTCAACTCCGCCGAAAGACCAAGTGTATCCAAGACAATTCCGTCATTCAAGTCGACGATGACAGCTCCGGTTTCCCCAAAACCAGGTACAGCAAGTCCTTCCGCATTGGTCATTACCAAGGCAGGCATTTCCTTGTGAAAGCAGCACGGATCGAGGACGTATCCGAGAGCAAGTCCATATCCCGCATCGTTCGTGCTCGCGTCTGCCCAACCCAAAACAGATTGGAAGGGCGAGCCGAAAGAGAACCAGTTTACCTCAGGCGATTCAGTTCCGTTTCCGCTCCATTTTAACTGCATCCATTCGGATGAAATTCCGCCATTTTTGCCCGATTCAAGCCCAATGCCATTGGCCCATGCTCTGAGGTTTCCTCCCGTATCGGCGTAAATGCTTTGAAGCTGAATCTTAAGAGAATCAATGATGGGCATGGACAGCAGGTCGGCTTGACCATTCTCTTGCACACGCCAGACCATGGGCTGTGAATCTCCATCGGCATCAAAGGCTGTGCTGGCAATTGCCAGATCCTCTTGCCACGGTACCGCTCCCAGAGGTTGCTGCCAATGTCCTTCTCCGACCAGGCACCAACCTTGGTCCGCCCAGGAGACATCCTGGCTCCAATTGATCTGAGCTTGCGCGTCGTCAAAACAGGTGATAAGACCAACCGCCAGCAGGATCTCCGCCTTCATCAACGCACGATATGAAGCCCCTGTCCGGTGCCATTTTCTGCGGCGATGATATAGCTTCCGCTGCTGAGGTGCTGGACGTTCCAAAGCTCGCCCGGTGCCAGGAGCCTCTCTTCCAAAACTCGTCCGGACGCATCGTAAATCTGGAACCGTGTGGAGACGGAAAGTCCTTGAGCGGAAATATGTGATTTTGCGGGGTTGGGATAGATTGTCCAGGGGTTTTGTAATTGTTCCCAAAGTGAGGCGGTGTTGCTATAATCTTCAACGTCTTCATCAATGGTAACACTGGTGCCTCCTGGTCCACCGGGGCCGCCCATGCCAAAGTTATCCGTTGCGACCACTCCTCGGTAGGAGGAGAAAAAATACGGATACTGTGGATTCCAGTTTTCATCAACCGTTGCAAAATACGCGTAGGTCCCTTGAGGGTATTCCGGCGTTACACATTCCCGGCCATTGAAGACATCGAGGTGGCCCTGGAATGGGATGTATTCAAAATCTTCGATGTAAGCGCCTAACACAGCTTCCACGGGTTGCGCGCCTGGGGGGATGGCTGGAGTGACCAACTCACCAACATCAGGCCCGTATTGATTCGGGGCTAAGACCGTTCCGTCGGGCAAGGTGTGACGCACGGCAATGTCACGAAGAGAATAACTCGTTTGCATGCGAACGATTTCGCCAGATCCATTGTCGTTTGCAAAACCAAAAGGCCCGTAAATTGGATAGCCATCAAACGCATAACCAATGATTGGGCTGTGGGCGTCGGGGCTGATTTCCAAAAGGCCGTCGCTCGGGTATCCATTGCACACAGGATTGATTACATCGAGTGAATTGCTGAATGGAGAGGGCACGAGGTGATGATGATACCTTCCCATGGCAGGGTGTCCTTTTGCACAGTCAAATCCGGCCAATTCAAAGAAGCCACCGTTTTGATGCCAGTTGTTCTGGTTGTTGTACGAAAACGCATCCAACGCGTTGAAGGTGGGAACACCGTTGATCAATACAGCGGTATGGCCTAAACCTGTGGAAGTTCCGCCCGATGGTCCTACTTCAGGATTTCGGGGAATACGAAAAAGATAATCCGCATTTTGCGCTTGCGACGGATTGCCATCTCCGAAAGGAGAAGTGGCATAGCGAGGCACCCCTGTTGCATGTAAGTATACATTTTCATCGGAGTACTGCACCAGTTGTACATCGCATTCGATTCCATTGTCAATGAGATTGCCATTGTTCATGTAGTACGATCCGGTGGCCCCATCTGTGTTGATCAACCAGGATTCCAGTTCGGGTTGTGCATTCGACTGCAGGCTGTTGAGTCCGAGAGCGAGCAGCAGAAAAATTGTGGGAATTAATTGTACCATAAAATAGGTTTTACGTTTGGATCGTAGACGAACGAAAAGGTCTGAATTTTAATTTGAATGTCAAATTCAATTAATTAGGAAGATGTTTTGGCCATTGTTAATAACCATGGTGGAAACGGGGGTTAGCAAAGGGTTATCGGATGCAGGTTCACGGCCTAATTTGCCTTTAAATCAATCTCAGTAAAACATGAAAAGAATATTTACCCTGTTGATGGTGTTTGCGGCGTGCTCCTTGCACGCTCAAGAGCGCTATTACGATGAAATCTTTGATAACGTAACCGTTACAGAAGATGTTGAATATGCTATGAATATCTCAGTTATCCCAGCATTGCAAGGAGCTCCTCCTATGGCCATGCCGCAACTGATGGATGTTTACGAGCCTGAAGGAGATGAGGAAACCGCTCGTCCATTGGTTTTGGTGTTTCATACAGGAAATTTCTTACCACAATATGCCAATGGATCGGCACTCGGCACTCGCAAGGATAGCGCGGTGGTGGAGTTGTGTGAACGATTTGCTCGCATGGGTTATGTGACTGCTTCGGTTGACTACCGATTGGGGTGGAATCCTTTGGCGGGAACACAAGAAGAGCGAACATTCCAGTTGATCAATGCTGCGTACAGAGGTGTTCAAGACGCTCGAACGGCTGTGCGATATTTTCGTATGAATGCCGCCGAAATGGACAATACGTATGGAATTGACCCGGAAAAAGTGGCCATGTTTGGCGACGGTACTGGGGGCTACATTACCCTGGCATCTGCAGCGATTGCAGACTACAACGACATTATTTTGGACAACGAAGGAAGCCCGATTGAAGTCTTTTGGTACGATCCAGGAGACGGTTCGTCCATCCCGATGGTCATTGAATCGGTCAATGGCGATCCGGAAGCGAAACAAGATGGCTATACCCCTGACAGCTTGCAGCTTTGCATTGGTCACTATCCCGAGTACAGCTCGGAGTTCAACTTCCAGATGAATATGGGAGGTGCATTGGGATCAGACAAGTGGCTGGATGCTGGTGACCCGGCGATGGTGAGCTTTCACTGCCCACATGATCCATTCGCTCCTTACGCAACAG
>DDEH01000038.1 GCA_002336085.1 Flavobacteriales bacterium UBA1959
TTGATGACAGCCTTAAGGTCCGTGAAATTTATGAAATAACCGGTGTCCTCATCAATGGCTCCCTTCACGGTAACAAAGACCACATAGTTGTGACCATGCCAGTTTGGATGGGCGCATTTGCCGAAAACTTCAAAGTTCTTGGCCTCGTCCCAATTGTCATTCCAGAGTTTGTGCGCAGCATTAAATCGCGCTCGGCGGGTGATGGATACCTGTTTCATTGCAATGAAAGCAAAGATAGGCACTGCGCTTCCTTAGATTTGCATTATGATCGTCATTACAGGATCCGCAGGCTTCATTGG
Source organism: Flavobacteriales bacterium UBA1959 (assembly GCA_002336085.1). Classification (GTDB taxonomy): domain Bacteria; phylum Bacteroidota; class Bacteroidia; order Flavobacteriales_D; family Sanyastnellaceae; genus UA16. The sequence goes on from DDEH01000038.1 coordinate 300, forward strand.
AAGCGCATTGGCCGCCAGGCTCAACGAAACCCGATTTTTCGACCTCGTTTTGGTCGATGATTTTCAAAGGCCTGATAAAGTTTCAAATCATACTGATCTGGTTTGCAGCGAAAAAGTCGAACGCAGTGAGTTCCTTGAATGGCTCGATGCAAATGAATCCCAGGTGCAATTTGTATTTCACCTCGGCGCTCGCACCGACACCACAGAGAAGGACCGCAGCATCTTTGATGAGCTCAATTTGAATTACAGCCAAGAAGTTTGGAAGCGCTGCGTTCAATACGGTCTACCCCTTGTCTATGCTTCGTCCGCTGCTACATATGGTGCTGGAGAATTCGGCTACAAAGATGCACATAACTTGGTGAATCAACTCAAGCCGCTCAATCCTTATGGCGATTCAAAAAACGACTTTGACCGTTGGGCTTTGGAACAAGTTGAACAAGGAAAAGCTCCTTATTTTTGGGCGGGGCTCAAGTTTTTCAATGTATTCGGTCCAAATGAGTACCACAAAGGCCGGATGGCGAGTGTCGTATTCCACACGTTCAATCAAGTGAATGCCACCGGAGCAATGAAACTCTTCCGATCCCACCGTTCTGACTACACTGATGGCGGGCAGACCCGCGATTTTGTCTACGTCAAAGACCTCGCAGAGGTCTGCTTGTTTCTTATGCATCATCGGAAGCCAGCGTCCAACGGTTTGTACAACCTCGGGTCTGGAAAGGCACGAACATTTTTGGATCTTGCACACGCCACCTTTGATGCGATGGGAAAGCCTCGTAACGTGGGTTTCATTGATACGCCAGAAGACATTCGCGGCACCTACCAATATTTCACAGAGGCAGACATGTCCAAGTTGCACAGCATTGGGTACGATCGACCATTCGCCTCACTAGAGGACGCAGTCAAAGATTATGTGCAGAATTATTTAAACAAAGGCAAACGCTGGTCAGCGTCCAAACCTTCATGATCATCAATCGATGAGTGACGCCTGAATGGATACGAGCTGGGTCCGTACTGTTTTCAAACGTCCGAGAAGCTCTGCTCGATTCAATGCCGATGAATCCGATGGAGCCGATGTCGCCAAGGCCATTTTCTCCGCAACTTCTTTCCGCTTGCGCATCGCTTTCCTGGCCCCTGATATCGTGTAACCTTGGCCCTTCACCAGCCAATTGATTTGTTCAATAATCTCGATGTCATTCTGGTGGTAAAAACGTTTACCACGTGCATTCGTTTTGGGCTTCAATGGGGCAAACTCCTTTTCCCAATAGCGCAGTTGAGACGCATTCAATTCCATTTTCTCAGCCACCTCTGTAATTGAGAAATATTGTTTTTGAATGGGCTTGTTGAATGGCATGGACGGGCGAAATAAATCTTTCTTGGGGATCAAGTTAGCTGAAAAACTGATAAAACAGGCGTTAATGAACTATCAATCAAATGATTGATTGGAGTCCTCTGCTTTTTTTAGCATTTCCTCGTATTGCTCAGGAGTCAAATCATTAAAATAATACTGAGCTGGGTTGACTTTGCGGCCATCCTTTCGCACTTCATAATGAAGATGCGGTGCTACAGAAGTGCCCGTCGAGCCAACAAGTCCTATAACCTCACCGCGCTTAATTTTCTGCCCTCGTTTAACGCTAAGCTTGCTCATGTGAGCATACAACGTTTCATATCCAAAACCGTGTCGAATAATCACATGTCTACCGAAGCCATTATATGTCCGCTTGGCCAGAATCACTTCGCCATCGCCTGTGGCGAAAATCTCTGTACCTGTAGGCGCAGAAAAGTCCATGCCATAGTGCATCTTTCGAACCTTATAAATCGGATGAATACGATAGCCATAACCGCTGGCCATACGCCTTAAGTCTTCGTTTCGCACGGGCTGAATGGCGGGTATGGATTTCAGAAGCTCTGTTTGATTCTTGGCCAAATCAAAAACTTCATCGAAGGACCGGCTCTGCGCCACCATTTTCCTTTGGAGCTCTGCGAGGCGCGCTTCGGCTGCGATGACGGCATCGGAATGGCTATAGCCGCGCAATGCCCTGCCGCGATCGAACCCACCTACTCCGGGGTTACGGAGATGTTCGGGATATTTATCTACACCAAAAATAGAACGATAGATGGCATCATCTCGATCAGAGATGTCTTTTACGACCACCTGCAAATCATCAAAATCACCGTGCATTCGCGCCAATTGTTCTTCCAGAAAAGCCAGCTCCCGTCGCTGCGTTCTATCGCTAGGGCTCTCGAAATACGTGTCAAATAGATAAATACTGCCAAGACATATGGCCAAGAATATGCCGACTTTGCGCATCACCGAAAACACATAATCCCGTGGCGCAAACGGAATTTCTTCCATGCGCAACGTCTGCTCATTGTATCGGATTTTATGGAAACGCTTTGCCATGGAGCAAAGGTGCAACTTATATTCGTGGTCTGCAGCGGTTTTAAAGCGTGTTTTGCAGATTTTTGTAGTGAATAAATCCCTGACGCCCCATGGAATCCAAGCTGATTCGTGACCATTTCCTCCAGTTTTTCGCCTCCAAAGGACATGAAATCGTGCCCTCAGCTCCAATGGTGATCAAAGATGATCCAACATTGATGTTCAATAATGCTGGAATGAATCCCTTCAAGGATTTATTCCTGGGCAACAGCCCAATTGTACACCCAAGAATTTCCGACACCCAAAAATGCCTTCGGGTAAGCGGCAAACACAACGACTTGGAAGAAGTTGGTGTGGACACCTATCACCACACGATGTTTGAGATGTTGGGGAACTGGTCTTTTGGAGATTACTTTAAAAAAGAGGCCATTGATTGGGCATGGGAGTTATTGACACAAGTCTACAAGCTTCCCGAGGACTCGCTTTTCATTACTTATTTCGAAGGGGATCAATCAGATGGATTGGAAGCGGACGACGAAGCGGCCAATATCTGGCGCCAATGGGTGCCTGAAGAAAGACTCATTCCTGCTTCCAAAAAGGATAACTTTTGGGAAATGGGAGAGACCGGCCCCTGCGGTCCTTGTTCCGAAATTCATGTCGATTTGCGCGATGCCGCTGATCGTAAAAAGCAATCGGGGCGAGATTTGGTGAACGCCGATCATCCACAAGTTGTTGAAATCTGGAACCTTGTATTCATGCAATTCAACCGCATGTCCAATGGCTCACTTCAACCGCTGCCGCACAAGCACATTGATACCGGAATGGGATTTGAACGCTTGGCCATGGCGCTCCAAGGCAAACAATCCAATTACGATACGGATGTATTCACCCCATTGCTCGATCAGGTTGCGGCCATGAGCGGTTTGACATACGAGCGAACTGATTCAAAACAAGACGTGGCGTTTCGCGTCATTTCCGATCACATTCGAGCAGTGTCTTTTAGCATTGCAGATGGCCAGTTGCCCTCGAACACCGGAGCAGGTTATGTGATTCGTCGCATTCTGCGTCGGGCTATCCGCTATGGCTATTCATTCTTAGGATTACAGGAAGCCTTTATGCATGAGTTGGTGCCAATACTGGCGAACCAAATGGGCGATGCTTTTCCCGAATTGAAGAACCAAAAGACGCTGATTCAGCGGGTCATCAAGGAGGAAGAAGAGTCCTTTTTACACACACTTGCAAAAGGTATCGAGCGATTGGAAGCACGCATGAGAGAGTTCAGTGTGCAAAAAGAATTGCCTGGAGATGTGGTTTTCGAGCTGTATGATACTTTCGGTTTCCCGGTCGACCTCACTGCCTTAATGGCTGGTGAGAGCGGATTTCAGGTTGATGATGCTGGCTTCAAAAAAGCCATGGGCGAAGCGAAAGAGCGAAGCCGTGCAGCAGGCAAATTAAGCACCGATGATTGGGTAAAAGTGCAGGCCGATGAACCCACTGAATTCGTGGGATATGATTCGCTCGCATCCAACTGCCGCATTCTGCGTTACCGGGAAGTAACGGCCAAAAATAAAAAATTCTACCAATTGGTTCTTGACCGCACACCCTTCTATCCAGAGGGAGGTGGCCAGGTAGGAGACCAAGGGACACTCAAGGCGTCGGGGAATGAGAACGGTGATGTCATCTCCGTTTTTGACACAAAAAAAGAAAACAATCTCATTGTCCATTTTGTCAATGATCTCCCAACAGACCCCGCTTTGACGTTTAACGCACGAGTGCACAAGGCAAGGCGTGAGGACATCCAACGGAACCACACCGCTACGCATCTGCTTCATGAGGCTTTGAGAGAAGTACTAGGTAAGCATGTGGAGCAAAAGGGCTCCTTGGTGAAATCCGAGGCGCTTCGATTTGATTTCTCCCATTTCTCAAAGGTTACTTCGGATGAGGTGCAACAGGTGGAGACATTGGTCAATCGACGAATCCTCGAAAATCAGGGCTTGATTGAACACCGATTGATTTCCATGCAAGAAGCAGAGGCAAGCGGCGCAATGATGCTCTTTGGAGAAAAGTATGGCGAAGAAGTACGAATGATCGAGTTTGGAACATCCAAGGAACTATGCGGCGGCACACATGCTCCAGCAACCGGTTCACTCGGAATGTTCAGAATTGCAGCAGAATCCGCAGTGGCATCCGGCATCCGGCGGATTGAAGCTATCACAGGCACAGCGGCATTGAATACAGCCAGAGAAGAGCGGGAGACGATTGATCAAGTGCGCGAGCTTTTGAAGGCACCAAAAAATATTGCCAAAGCCATCAATGACTTATTGACGAAGCAACATGCACTTGTCAAGGAACAAGATGCTCAAAAAGCGGGTGCGGCCCAAGCTGCAAAAAAGGAATTGGCCGGCAACTTAGAACAAATCAATGGAGTTAACACATTCATTGGAGAATTGCCCTTGGACGCTGGTGCAATCAAGGACATCGCGTTTCAGCTAAAAGCAGAAAAAGCACCCTTCTTCGGAGCGTTTGCCTCCCGAGTTGGAGGTAAGCCCACGATTTCAGTAGCGATCAGCGACGATCTCGTGAAGGATCGGGGACTTAACGCCGGCCAAATCATTCGTGAGATTGCAGCCCACATCAAAGGGGGAGGAGGCGGACAACCCTTCTTTGCTACAGCAGGAGGCAAAGACGAGAGCGGTATTGGCGCGGCGCTGGAAGCGGCCAAAAACATACTAGAGGCGAAATAAATAGTGGTCCGAAAGGACACAATACGGCATAAAAAAAGCGCTTAGTAAGCGCTTTTTTTATGCCACACACTTGAATCATGCATGCCGTAAACTCGAGCCATGCGCAATGTCTTTGTCCTTGCGGCCATAGACCGGTCCTACGTACTCCTCTTGGTATGCCAAACTTAAGTTCAATACATAAAAAACATTGAAAACGGCCGCGAGCAAGAAATCCAGATTTGTTTTCTTCCCAAAAGACTGAGCAAGCTCTATCGTTGTTTTGAGAAAGAAGTAAAGATTGAATCCTGGGATCAAAAAGAAAAGCGCATGAGACGATGGACGGCCAACAATCCTCATCGCTAGGACAACATTGTATCCTGGAATAGCAGCGGCCCAGCCAGGCATGTTACATTTTGTAAAGAGACGGACATTTGCACCCAATCCAATCAATGCTAAGAAAGCCATAATCATTAGCAAGCCTCCGTTCAATTCCCACCCATTGAAGTAATAAGTATTCATGGCCGAATCAGTTGTGTTCAATTAATAGACGAGTGCCTTTTAAAAAGGTTGCCTCCTAACTCACACGCAACAAGATGTTTGTGAATCCAATCTCAACTTAGCAGTGTTAAGAGCCCACAATTTTCAGCGAACAAATCAATTGATGAGAGTCAATCCACCAAATTTCTGAACCAATTTACCGTCTATCTCTCTGCCTTTTGGAGTGAGAATGACCAACCGCTCCAATACATTGCGCAATTCACGTATGTTTCCAGTCCAATTCGCAGCTTGCATCATGCCTAAGGCGTCAGGCGTCATCTCTAACAAAACCTTGCCATGTTGCTCGCAAATGATACGGAGAAAATGGTGCGTCAACAGCGGAATATCTGATCGTCGATCGTTCAGCGAAGGAACCAGCACGGGAATAACGGCAAGCCGATGGTACAAGTCCTCTCGGAACCGAGATTCCGCTATTTCCTTTTTCAAATCTTTATTTGTGGCCGCAACAATGCGCACATCTACTTCTATTTCCTTTTCACCGCCCACTCGAGCGATTCGATTCTCCTGCAGCGCGCGCAACACCTTTGCTTGAGCAGAGGGACTCATGTCACCGATTTCATCCAAAAAAAGGGTTCCACCTTGGGCGAGTTCAAATTTGCCTTTGCGCTGTTTGACTGCACTTGTAAACGCCCCCTTTTCATGGCCGAACAATTCGCTCTCGATGAGTTCTGATGGAATAGCAGCGCAGTTTACTTCCACAAATGGTTGGTCGTGCCGAGCGCTGAGTTCATGCAATTGACGTGCAACGAGCTCCTTTCCAGTTCCATTTTCTCCGGTGATTAGTACGCGCGCATCCGATGGGGCAACAGTACAAATCAAGTCCACGATGGCTCGGATCTCTTGGGATTCACCAACGATGGCTGTTGAACGCTCTGATTGAATTTTTCGTTCCAGTCGCTTTGTTTCCTTTTCTAGTTTTCCCTGGTCCAGTGCATGCCGCACTGTCAACAGAATACGATTCAAATCCAATGGCTTCTGAATGAAATCATACGCTCCTTTCTTCAATGCTTCTACCGCGGTATCCACCGTACCATGACCGCTGATCATGACTACATGAGAAGCGACTTCCTTTTCTATGAGCAAGTCCAGAACCTCCAATCCGTCCAACCGCGGCATCTTCACGTCACAGAAAATGACGTCAAAGGTGAACTTCGCTGCCAACTTTACCCCTTGAGTGCCATCCTCTGCCTCCGTGACTTTGTAGCCCTCGTATTCAAGGATTTCTCGCAAACTGCTCCGGATAGGGGCCTCATCATCTATGATCAAAATCTTCGCCATGGTAATTTAAGTTCCTAGAGTGTGACACGAATGGTGCAAAGATGTTGCCAAAGTTTAAATGCAGCGAGTGAATGTCAACGAATCATTTCGCTCAAAGCACCTTCGCGCAAAGCATAGGGGGATTTATAAAGCCTCGCCTCCAATGGCAAGTCAGAGAGCACGTAGTTGACCAACATGCTAGAGAGTGGAATAAGGGGCGCTCGCGCAGGAGACATGCCAGGTAGAGCGAGACGTTCCGTTACGTCCAATTCCAAGAGCTTGGAATGAATAGCTTCGAATCCAGTGCGGTTAATTTGTTGAATTAGTGGGTGCCC
>DDEH01000109.1 GCA_002336085.1 Flavobacteriales bacterium UBA1959
GCCCCATACCCGAAGCATGAAGGCCAATTATGCCACGGACGGGATTTGAGCGAACTCGGCAACAAATGGACGCGAGCGACTCATGGATTCGATTGGAAATTGGTTTGGGACTCCTACGAAAGCTGGAGTGAATCAAACATCGACGGCTTCATTACCTCCCCTGAATTCATGGCGAAACTATGCGGAAATGAGGCATTGGGCCTCGCACTTCAAAACGAAGAATGGCCAACCGACATGCCGGCGACTTGGATGGACGGACTGATCGCATTCCAAACGAAACGTGAGCCCTATCTCCTCTATCCTCTGCTGAGATGACAGATAAGACCAAGCTATCATTGCGTCAAATCCGTTAAGTTGCACGTATCTTGCTCTTCCAACACATGAGAAGATGATTGCAAATTTGAAATCCATCCCAACAACGTTTTTTGTGCTCGCATTGCTTGTCTTTGCCGGAACACTATCAACAGGCTGTTACAAAACTCCGGACTTCATCAATCCTGTCTACAATTGCGATTGTGGCACCGTCACATTCAATGGTACTGATTACGCCCTAAAAATGGCCGAAATTGTGGTTCCTGATAGTTTGGAGCCTCTTTCTCGCAGTTATCATATCGTGGCCGACTTGCGCACTGCTGAGGCGATAGAAGCTCACGCACCAGCTCATGACTTGACTTTTCAATTCTCATTTGACGTCCTAGACGATGTTGCTTACTACTTGCAGCAGGAAGATGTGGATCACCTCGTTCAAGTCATTGACCAAGGAGACGAGTTACTCCCCGTTCGTGATTACAAGTCCGCCGATGGCTCGATTGTGATTTCCCCAGCGTATTCAGGAGGACCTGAAGAAGTAACGTTCAATCTAACCCTGAGAGAATGGGTGGATAGCACGTTTGTAGGCACCCCGTTGGGCTTCGCAGGTTCCTTTACAGGAAACATCGACTAAGCCAACTATTCAACGAGCATTACAGATTGCTTTGTGCAAACCCAGAATTGATCCTGGGCTTTAATTTTCACGACCGAGGATCCTGTAAAGCTCCCGAAATTTGGCATGACCAATGTTTGCGGATTGGCTTGAAACCACCATCCCGGGAGATGCAATTGCTGCTTCGCTTTGCCCGACAAACGAATGGCAGGATGCAAATGACCAGCAACTCCAATCCGACCCGGAGAATCCTGACTTCTAAAATCAATTGGATCGTGCACAAAATCAAACGGCCCTCTGCTCCATTTCGCGCTCCGCTGCACATTCATTCCATCGAAAGCTTCATCGGACAATACATCGTGATTGCCCTCCACCAGTCGGAACTCCTTCAAGGAATAATTGACATAAACCCGTTGCAGCCAATTGCGAAATTCGGCCCATTCCGCATTGATCTCGCTGTGAAAGAGATCCCCCAATACCAATACTCGTCCAGGTTTATAACGGCGAAGAAGGTTCTCGAAACGGTTTAAACTTGAAGCATTGACCTTCGTTGGAATGGCGATCCCATGCTTTCGAAAGTGGCCGGATTTTCCGAGATGAATATCAGAGATTATCAAAGTTTTCTCCTTGGCCCACCACATGCAACGTTGGGGGTGCAATTCCAAGACTTCTCCTGCCAAAACAATCTCAACGCACGAGTCCACAGAATGATTATTTGCCGAACCTTCCGAAGAAATGAGATTTTCAAACTTGGGCATATCTGATGTCTAGAACGATTCTGTCTTTTCAGCCTGAAAGAACCATTTGTTCTTGGCTAATGGATCAAAAATCGAGTAGATGCCCGGGTTTGGACGTCATATTCTTTAGAGGAGGAGCAAATTGAGTTAGTGTAATTCCCTTTGTCGCTTTCTTATATTCTTTCAATGTTGGCGTCCGACCAAGAATTGCAGATAGCACGACGACTGGAGTGGAGGCCAATAATGATTCACCCTTCTTGCGGTCAGAATCTTTGACAACTCTACCTTGAAAAAGCCGCGTAGAGGTAGCCATAACACTGTCTCCTCTTTCAGCCTTCTCTTGATTGCCCATGCACAAGTTGCAGCCAGGACGTTCAAGATATAGGATGTTGTCATATTCAGTTCGGGCTACTCCTTTTGGGGCTGAATCATCAAATTCAAAACCCGAGTATTTCTGAAGAATTTCCCAATCTCCCTCTTCCTTTAACTCATCAATGATATTATAAGTTGGTGCTGTGACCACTAAGGGAGCATTGAATTCGACACTTCCATTTTGTTCTTCCAGATTCTTCAGCATTTTGGCAACAATCTTGATATCACCTTTGTGCACCATGCAAGAACCGACAAAGCCCAAGTCAATGTGCTTTTGTCCCTTATAAAATGAAAGCTCTCTGATGGTGTCATGCGTATAACGCTTTGATACGTCCACATTATGCACATCCGGATCTGCAATCATGGGCTCGTCAATAATATCTAGATCTACGACAAATTCCGCGTAGTATTTGGCGTTTTCATCAGGTGTTAAAGGAGGCTTTTTGCCTGATTTTATTTCATCAATTCGATTATTCGCTATGTCAATAAGGCCTTGGAGAACTTTCGTATCGTTATCCATGCCCTTCTCAATCATTATTTGGATTCTACCCTTTGCGATATTCAAAGACTCAACCAGCGTGTCATCCTGAGAGATGCAGATGGAAGCTTTGGCCTTCATCTCAGCTGTCCAGTCAGTGAACGTAAAGGCCTGATCTGCTAGAAGAGTTCCAATATGCACTTCAATGATTCTACCTTGAAATACGTTTTCCCCGCTAAACTTCTTGAGCATCTGACTTTGCGTGGCATGAACAACATCACGAAAATCCATTTGATCTCTCATAGTTCCTTTGAAAGTGACCTTCACTGATTCGGGAATTGGCATTGATGCTTCGCCAGTAGCCAAAGCCAAAGCAACTGTTCCTGAATCTGCCCCAAAGGCAACACCTTTGGACATTCTTGTGTGAGAATCACCCCCAATAATTATCGCCCAATCGTCTACCGTAATATCATTAAGCACCTTGTGAATTACATCTGTCATTGGATGGTATTTCCCCTCCGGATGACGTGCGGTAATCAGTCCAAAATCACTCATGAACCGCAT
>DDEH01000027.1:0-45672 GCA_002336085.1 Flavobacteriales bacterium UBA1959
TGTAATATTGGGTTGCGGAGCTGCAACACCAACAATGAGGCATCTGCCCTCTGCACAAGCCATTAATTGGAATGGGAAATGGATGCTCGTCGATGCAGGAGAAGGCGTTCAACTATCACTCCGGAAGCAAAGAATCCCGTTTCAGAAAATTGAGCGCATTTTTATTTCGCACATGCATGGCGATCATGTCTTAGGATTGCCCGGTCTTATTGGCAGCCTAAGTTTACTAGGCAGACAAAAACCTCTCACTCTTCATGGGCCCGAAAATCTGCAACGCTTCGTTACAGAATCGCTTCGGTTGACCGAGACACATCTGAAATTCCAATTGAATTTCGTCCGGAACGACAAAACTAAATTCGAATCAATCTTTGAAGAGAACGGTGCTGAGATCAAAGCATTTCCAGTGAAGCATCGGATCGAAGCGTATGGATACCAATTCAACTATACGGCTCCGCTGCTGAACCTTAAGAAGGAGATGATTGATTTAAAAAGGCTCGAGCGCGCGGAGATAATTCAATTAAAGAAGGGAATTAGCGTCACAAAATCGGACGGCACAACAATCGATGCGCTTGATGTGTGCCATCCGAAGCCAAATCCTATCCGATACGTTTATTCTGGCGACACAAAACCCTGCGAAAACGTACGAATTGCGGCTGAATTTGCCACCGTGCTTTACCATGAGTCTACTTTTCTCGACGGAAAGCGCCTAAAAGCAAAGGAGACAGGACACAGCACGGCTCATCAGGCCGGTAAAATTGCACGAGAAGCGCAAGCGTCTCAATTGATTATTGGTCACTTCTCAAGCCGCTACCGAAACGAGCAACTACTGTTGGATGAGGCCATGGAACAACATAACAATGTCGCCCTTGCCTGCGAAGGTTTGAGGCTGAACCTAGGTTCTTAAGTTGCGCCCCCTTCAATGTTCATTGTTAATCTTCAAAACCTTATTTAGAATCATTCTGAATTGTGTACTTTTGTAGTCCTCAATGGCGCGCTCCATTTCCATAGCAATTGCAGATAGCAGTCCCGTCTTTCGATATGGCTTGCGCAATATCCTTGCTGCCAAAACTGGCTATCATGTTATCGATGAAATAGAAAGCGGTCAGGCACTAGAGCAATGGCTGAAGACCCAATCGCCTGATATGATCGTGATAGATTGTCTCGCATCAGGATTCTCCGTAGACACAGTAGCTGCCTGTTCTCGTATCCGTCCCAAAACAAAGCTCTTGGCAATAACTTCCTCTCACAGCGGTCAAAGCATAGTGAACGCTTTGCGCGCCGGGATTACGAGTTATGTGAAAAAGGATTGTTCCATGGATGAAGTCATGGAAGCCATTGATGAAACAAGCAAGGGTGGAACTTTTTTTTGCGGTCAAATTCTCGGGGCTATAAAAGCAGAAAATATCGATTTAAGCGATTTAGAACTTGCGGAAGCAACGTGCGATCCGATCCTTCTTTCACAAAGAGAAATTGAGGTGCTCACCCATATATCTGAAGGGAAAACAAATGTGCAAATTGCAGAGAAACTTTTCTTGAGCAGTCACACTGTGAATACGCATCGTAAAAACATCATGCAAAAATTAGGGGTAAAAAATACTGCTTCTATGGTGATGTACGCCGTTAAATCCGGCCTCGTAAATCCCAATCGATTCTTATTCACCAACAGTTAAAACAGGCCAAATTCAGTCATCGTGTTTGGACTTTGGCACTGAAAAACCGACCTTTGCAAAACGCTAAATGATAGAAGCCAGCCAGATGAAGATTGAAACTACCTCCACGTTTGATGTGCACCAGACGCAAACATCGCGATTAGACCAGGTAGATTTTGATAATTTGGATTTCGGGCGTGTCTTCTCTGACCACATGTTTGTCATGGAGTACGAAGACGGAAAGTGGCAGCGTGGAGCTGTTGAGCCTTATGGGCCTTTCACAATGAGTCCGGCTTCCATGGTCTTCCATTATGGTCAAGCTATTTTTGAAGGAATGAAAGCTTACCGTTCTCAAGACGGTTCAGTTTCATTGTTTAGGCCGGGCAAAAATATTGAGCGCTTTAATACCTCAGCGAGACGCTTGTGCATGCCAGAGGTTCCCGAAGACGTATTTATGGAAGCTCTTGCTGCACTGGTAAAGCTAGATGAGGCTTGGGTGCCTTCAGGCGATGAAGCATCGTTGTACGTCCGACCGTTCATGATCGCAACCGATTCATTTGTTGGAGTCCGCTCAAGCAATAAATACACATTCAGCATTTTCACGTGTCCTGTTGATGCTTATTACAAGGGATCGGTGCGAGTAAAAGTAGAGCGACATTTTACCCGAGCAACTCCCGGAGGAACAGGCTACGCAAAAGCGGCCGGAAACTATGCCGGATCCCTTTACCCATCAGAATTAGCACAGAAGGAAGGGTATGACCAATTAATTTGGACAGATGCCGTAGAACACGAATACATCGAGGAGAGCGGTACAATGAATGCAATGTTCATTATCGGCGGAAAGCTCGTCTCCCCTCAAACGAGCGATACCATCCTCAATGGAGTAACACGAGACTCTGTAATCACGATAGCCAAAGACCTAGGTATCGAGGTGGAAATTCGAAAAATCAGTGTCACTGAATTGGAAGAGGGGCTGAAATCAGGCCGCATCACTGAGGCTTTTGGTGTTGGCACTGCTGCCACCATCAAGTCCATAGAAGTTATAGGTATCGATGGGACAAACTATACTCTTCTTCGCAGCGAACCCAGTCACGAAGGAAGCGTCGCGAATCAATTGTCACTAGAATTGGATGGAATCAGAAGAGGGAGGAGGGACGACCGTCACTTGTGGAATATTCCCGTGTAATCGTATTGGATGACAAGAGCCATGGAGAAATTGCCGAGTGTTCGATCTACTTGGAGCCGATTTCTAGTTCTGACGGCTCTTTTCTCTGCTCTTTCATCACATGGCATTGGGCAGAATCAATATTTGACATTTGGCACGGGTGCTACCCCAATGGCACTAAGCTCAGACTACCGTTCAAATGGATGGAATCCTGCCCACATCTCACTGAGTCCCATGCTTCAGCCTGACTGGAAAAGTGCCGCAGCAGGCATGGAGTTTGGAGCCAGACTCTCATCAGAAGCTTTAAATCGTACTGATCTCTGGGACGGTGTATTAGGACGAAGCGAAGAATCCATTGATTGGCAAAGCAATGAATGGGAAGACTGGAAAAATCTACTGGCTGGTGAAGAAATAGCATTCAACTTAGATATAACGACAACTGCAGCCGCGAAGCATTGGGGAAAATGGGCTGTCGCTTACACTTCAAGACAACATTTCCAAGCTGAGATGTTGCTCGATGTCTCCTCTGTTGAGCTACTTCTCCAAGGTGGAGCTGCTAATTGGTTTGAGCTCATCATTACTACTGCCGGAGATACTCTTCAAAACAGTGAAAATAACAGCGTTGATCTTACAGACATTGCTAGTGGACTCGACCTTGATGGCGACGCCGTGCTCAGCAATTTGTTAGCTTCCACAAGGCTTGGCTTCTCTTGGCATCGCGCCCATACCGTTGGGTTGTCCAAGGAGTGGCAGCTTGAATCTTTAACTTTGCATACGGGCATAGCTGGGCGATTACTCCTCGGAAATGGATTCTTTAAGCTGGACCAACAGGACGGAACACTTGACGCTTTTGGAGCCTTCTCGAATGGATTCAATATCCCATCTTTGGCGACTGTTTCACAGCCAACAACGACGCAATCACTCAGAAATTGGGGCCCTGTTGGACAGGGTTGGGGAGCAGATATCGGTGTCGCTCTAGATTGGAATAAAAAAATCTGGGCCTCTGCAGCCGTCACAGATATCGGTTCGATGGAGTGGCGCGGCGAACAATACAGCATTGGTCAGCTAGCACTGAGCAATTGGAGTACACCCATAATTGCCGCTGAAAATTGGATCGAAATTGCAACTGCGGCGTTAAATCCTACTACCTGGTTCAATGGCTCCGAAACCGAAATTCGACGCATTAAAAATGGCACAACATTTCACATTGGCGGGGGAATTCACCTCAGCGAGCAATTGAGTCTAGCAGCCGATGCGTCATTCGATGATTCCAAATTATTGGGCAATGCTGGTTCGAGAATGGGCTTTTCCTGCATTCTTCAGCCTTGTTCTTTTCTTCGCTTTGATGCAGGACTTAGCAAATGGGGCAATGAAACAATTCGCGTTCCACTTGGTTTAATTTTTACAACCAATAAAAGAGGATTTGAATGCGGACTGCAAGCCACAGATATACAAGGAATCTGGAAAGATGCGCAACCAGAAATAGGACTTCGAGCCTGTGTAATGCGCTGGGTTTGGTGAGAACAATATTTGTCCTTTTTGGATGCCTCCTATCCACAACCTGGATGAATTTTTCCAACGCACAAATTAACCCTATGAATTCAACAACTCAATCTCCTGAATTAGAAAAATTGACCCTAGGTGCCGGATGCTTCTGGTGCGTTGAAGCTGTTTTTGAAAATCTAGAAGGCGTAGAAAGTGCCGTTTCAGGCTACATGGGTGGCACAATCAAGAACCCAAGCTACCGGGAAATCTGTACAGGAAGAACGGGACACGCAGAAGTAGTACAGGTTGTGTATAACTCAAATATTCTAAGCACTGCGACCCTCCTTGAAGTCTTTTTCTCAACCCACGACCCCACTACACTAAATCGACAAGGAGCAGATGCGGGAACTCAGTACCGCTCAGCTATTTATTATCATTCAGACAAACAGCAGAAAGAGGCGGTTTTAGCAAAAGAAAAAGCTGGATTAGAATGGACTGGAAGCGTCGTTACCGAAGTGACAGCGGCTTCGGACTTTTTCGTTGCAGAAGATTATCACCAGGCTTACTACGAACTAAATGGTGAGGCGCCCTATTGCCGAGCGGTGATTTTACCCAAGATGCAGAAATTGCAATCCAATTTCAAGCACTTGCTCAAGTTCCAATAAAATCGAGGCAACGATCCGTGTGAACACTCATTTGAGCTCAAACGCACAAGGACTAGTCAGCTGAATCTGCGGCCTCGATTAATTCATTAAGCATGCCTTCAATCAGTTCCAATTCATTGGGACTAATCTTGGCATCCAAACGAGCTTGTTTTTTCATGTGTCGATACATGCTCGCTTTTTTAATTTCAATTGCCACATAGACCGTATATGCCCCATCTTCAGCAGCATACTTTTCTTTTCCGATCTGCCGCATATCCGTGATTGTTGTGCTAGTAATTTCACGCGCAAGCGTCTCAAAACGGGTCATCGCTTCATCCAGATTTTGAGCAGTAGCCGTTCTCTGATAATCATCCGTCACAACCTCAAAATAGGTCTGGACCTGTTGGGCCAATTGCTGCCGAGCACGCATTTCGGCTTGACTGTTTGCGACAGCATCCATTTTACTCATTCCCATCCCAGTGGCCCGGTAAAATCGATTGTTCGATTCATATTTAGAACCTGCAAATGGTTCTTTTACTTTCTGTCCCAACGGATTTGAAGCGCAAGATGCAAAAATTAGCGTTCCAGCAAGAAGCCACAAAGGGGCAAAGGTCAATTGTCGAAAAATTACCATGTTTAGCTTATTGATTTTTCCGAAAGATGCGAAAGTCATGCCAAACTTCTCATTAAATTTGTCATAAGTGGTTTGTGTACGCAATGAACTAAATTCATTTACCCACGACTTGTAATCCTATGGCGCGTTTAATTCCACAGAATCTCAAAATAAAAATCGCATTGCGTATGCTGAGTTTTGCGACTCAGAGCGACCGGTTAAAGCAAGGGACTTCTCTTAACAAAGCCAAAACTGTGATCCTTGTATACAAGGGTGAAACGGAGTCCAAGTACAGATTGGTAAAAGACATTGCGGCTTACTTGAAAAAAGAATTTGGAATCAAGCGAATCATGCGATTGGCATATTTAGATGTAGATGAAAAAAAGATTCCAATTTGGCACATGCGCAAGCTAGAATCGGACTTCTTTTGCCAGAGTGATCTGAATTGGTACTTCCGGCCTGTTAAGAATATCGATGGCTTAATTGATGAGCCCTATGACATTTTAATCAATCTGGACCCTGATGCATCTATACCTCTGGACTTTTTCGTGGCAAATTCAAAAGCCCAACTGAAAGTAGCCAACCAATCGTACAGGCGAAAAAAAGACTATGACATTTTACTTCCACCAGAAGAAGGAGACAGTTGGAAGCAAAGAAATCATCGCATCATCAAATTCCTCTCGGAATCTCCCTTATCATGAATAAGCAAATCGCAAATATTATTCAGGGGCATGGTGTTTCGCTAATTACCCCATTCAATAAAATTGGAGATGTTGACTATCCCGCATTGGAGCGTTTGACGAAAACACTTTCGGTATCAAACGTGAATTTTATCGTCGTCCTTGGCAATGCATCGGAAGCTGCTTTGTTAGACAATGATGAACAAGTGCGAGTCATGGACTTTGTCTCAGAGATAAACAACGGAGCAAAGCCCCTCATGGGTGGCGTTGCTAGCAACAGCACTCGAAATGCCATTCGGCGCCTTTCCGTTTTCAATCGCCGTGATTTTACCGCTGTTTTTTGCGGATCGCCCTTGCCCAAGGCGTCATCAAACACCGGACAAATCGGACACTACCGTTCGTTGGCTCAGGAGTCACCTTTGCCCATCTTCTTGCACCATCAAAATGCGGAGCCGGGCCTTTCTGAATGGGTCATGGATCTTGGAGGAGAAAAAAACATCGCAGGAGTGGTAGATGAATCTGGAGACCTCGGCCTTATCGATCATTGGTTGCGCGAGCGACCCGACGGATTTAGCATATTGTCTGCCCGTGACATCATGACCCTTCCTCTTTATTCATTGGGCATCGACGGTGCAGTCTCCACCATTGGCAATGCTTTTCCCAATGAATTTGGAGAAATGATTGACCTCTTGGCATTCGGTGCACTAAATGATGGACGCAAAAGGCATCATGAACTAGCGCCACTTATGCACTTATTAGAGCTGGAGGGAAAGCCCACTGCTATTAAAAGCATACTGGCACAACTCCATCGATGCCATTCTGCCGTTCGGCTTCCAAATACGCCTGTTTCAGAAGCGACACAGCGAGCCATTTATCAAGCGCTGGCGGAACTTCCCGAGCATATTTCAATAAATCTATTGGAAGAAAACGCCTGAATACGATTACAATGCAACGGAAGACCGTCGCATCACGGCTTCCACCTTTGCCAAAATAGATTCTGCATTAAGACCATACTTTTCCATCAACTGATCCGGTGTCCCACTTTCTCCAAATGAGTCATTCACCGCTACATGCTCAATAGGCACCGGATGATGTGCAGCTGCAGCCTGTGCAACCAATGCTCCCAAACCACCGTTGCGTTGATGCTCTTCAGCAGTAACGGCACAGCCCGTTCGTTTCAATGAATCAACGACCGCCGATACATCAAAAGGCTTAATTGTGTGAACATTTAAAACATCCGCTCGAATTCCACGTGTAGCAAGTACCTGAGCTGCCTTAAGTGCTTCCCAAACGAGGTGCCCAGTAGCGACAATAGAGACATCGTTTCCTTCCATAAGTGTTTGAATCTTTCCTATGACAAAAGGGGACTTTGGGTCCATGAATACAGGAACTTTCGGGCGGCCAAATCGAAGGTAGACTGGACCATGCATTTCTGCGATAGCCATGGTAGCTTGCTTTGTTTGCTCAAAGTCAGCCGGACAAATCACAGTCATGTTTGGCAACATGTTCATCATGCCTATGTCTTCGAGAATTTGGTGCGTCGCACCATCTTCACCTAAGCTCAAACCGGCATGCGAAGCACAAATCTTCACATTCTTTTCAGAGTAGGCAATTGACTGCCGTATTTGATCATAGACTCGTCCTGTAGAAAAATTGGCAAACGTACCTGTAAATGGGATCTTACCTCCAATTGTCATTCCCGCAGCGACTCCCATCATGTTCGCTTCGGCAATTCCGACTTGAAAAAAACGATCGGGAAATGCATCCTTAAATGCATTCATTTTAAGGGAACCTGTCAAATCTGCACACAAGGCAACGGCATTTTTATTGCTTTTACCTACTTCGAGTAAGCCTTCACCGAAGCCACTTCGTGTGTCTTTATTTACTGTAGGCTCGAGGGTTTGAATGAAGCGAGAGTTAACCATTGATAGAGAGGTGTGTAGTGGTTCCTGAACGGATATTGAACAATTTTACAAAGCTATATTCTGAAGACTGAGCAGAACGAGAACGATAAATGAAAGTGTAATTTCCTGGCTGCAGCAAATACTGACCAGACGGATTTGACTTGCCCGAGCTCCATTGATAAACCACGCGATGCTCGGCATCAATAACTTCGCCATACCCAATCGGGAAAGCACTCAATTGCAGATAACCCGGCTGAGGGATACTGACTGGCGAAAGCTCGTTCTCATCAATCGAAACACTTTGGATCAAAACAGGTGGGTGCGTTGGAAAATACACGTCGTACATGCCCTCACGCAAAAGAACCTCAGAATTAATAGGGATTGCAATCAAAGGCAGGATGCTTCCTGACTCGAAAATTGTAATAGGAAGCGATTCGTAACCGTTCCGCAATCCACGAGCAAACTCGGCTCTAAAAGTTCCTTGCCCAGCGTTCTCAAACCGAACATGATTGTGCGCACGGGCCTTGAATCGGACGTCGTTGCGACGCAATGGAGGAATAGTGTGCACCACTAGATCATATGATGGTACAGGATCAATTTGAATGGTATCCGGCTTACCAAACACATTCAAGGTGTGCATCCACTGTCTCACGATTGACTTATCGTGTGCATCTAGCAAGGTGACACCTACATCTGTAATATGAGGCATCCCTTGGCCATTGATCAAATCCACTTCAAAAGAAGTGTCGTTGATGGCTTGATCAATGACAATGTTCAATATTTCTTTAAAGGTTTCCGCATCTCCCGCATCGAAAAAATTTCCAACACAACGGAAAGTTTCCTTGTATTGATCTTCAATTCCGATGCCAATGATGAAAGGCTTTACGATGATGCCCTTTTGCTGGAGCATTTTAGACACTGCACAGGGATCTTCATCACACGCTTCAATTCCATCCGTGATCAGTATAATCACCTTCCGTCCTTCAGAATCAGAAAAATCATCTGCTGCTCGCTGCAAGGAACGTGCAATGGGGGTGGTGCCGCGTGCTTGGAGACGAGTCAGAGCCTTGCGAATCAACAGATTATTTCCATGTGAAAAAGGAATGACCAATTCCGTGTCGTCGCAATCTTGCTTCCCTTCAATAAAACGTGTTTGGTGACCATAGACACGAAGCCCTAGCTCCAGCCCAGGAATTCCATACAGCTCTTCCAACGATTCGGAAAGCAAGCGACTGGCAACTTCAATTTTTCGGTTGCCATCCCAGAAGGCGTTCATACTATTGCTTGCGTCAAATACAAATAAAATTTCCGTTGAAGCCAATGGCTCTTCATTTTCCTGTTCTGTTGCAATTTGGCTCGACAGTGAAGCCGGGATGAGACAAATACATACCAAAATCAAACTCCACACAGAACCACAGATTTCGCGATTAAGGAGAACTGGCAAGAAGCTCGAAGCTATAAATCTTGGCTTTGTCATTTTGAGAGAATCAACAGCGCATCCAACGTGAATCGAAATCAGTAGTCGCCAAGAGTTTCCTCCAATTGACCCAGTGCAGAGGCAAGTTGCTCATCATTCGGAGCAATCCCGTGCCATTCGTGCGTTCCTTCCATAAAGTCAACCCCTTTTCCCATTGCCGTTTTCATCAAAATGACCTGAGGCTGCCCGGACCCACGGGCACTTCTTGCTTGAGCTACAGCTCCTCGCAAAGCATCAAAGTCATGTCCATTACAGAGCGTTACGCCCCAGCCAAATGCCTTCCATTTTTGAGCAAGATCACCCAAGCCCATCACCTCGTCCGTAGGTCCGTCAATCTGCTGACCATTGCAATCTACAAAGCTGATTAGATTATCTACTTGATGATGCGCCGCATACATAGCAGCCTCCCAAATTTGTCCTTCTTGCAACTCTCCGTCACCGTGCAATGAAAAGACAGTAGCCTTCTCGTTGTTCAACTTCTTCACTTGCGCCGCACCAATTGCCGCACTCAACCCTTGACCCAATGAACCCGATGCAATGCGAATGCCAGGCAGACCTTCTTCCACAGCCGGATGGCCTTGAAGGCGTGAATTGATTTTTCTAAAGGTTGCCAACTCGTTCACAGGAAAATATCCTCTGCGGGCCAAAATACTGTACCAAACAGGACTGATGTGTCCATTTGATAAGAAAAATAGGTCCTCTCCAAATCCATTCATGTCAAACACATCTGGGTTCAATTCCATTTCTTCGAAAAATAGCAAAGTGAGGGCCTCGACGCATCCAAGACTTCCTCCAGGGTGACCTGAAGAAGCTCCGTGAACCATGCGAACGATGTCTCTTCGAACCTGAGACGCTATTTGTGGTAATGATGCAGTTGCCATGACAGTCAAACGGGATTAGGGTTGAATTGGTCTGTCAAAAATACCGCAGCTAAGTTGAGCGAGAGTCGGTTTGTTAAGAAAGTGTGAAAACCAATTTGTTCCGGTGAGCCTTACTTTTGCTCCCTTACAACTGAAAAGAAATATCATGGCGCTCAAATGTGGAATTGTAGGATTGCCCAATGTGGGGAAATCCACCTTATTCAATTGCCTTTCCAATGCAAAGGCCCAAAGTGCAAACTTTCCGTTCTGCACTATTGAGCCTAACGTTGGGGTGATCAGCGTTCCGGACCCTAGGCTTCAGCAATTGGCTGAAATTGTAAATCCTCAGAATGTCGTTCCCACCACTGTGGAAATCGTCGACATCGCTGGGCTTGTAAAAGGAGCGAGCAAAGGAGAGGGGCTCGGCAATAAGTTTCTTGGAAACATCCGCGAAACAGACGCCATCTTGCATGTTCTGCGCTGCTTCGATGACGACAATGTGGTGCATGTAGATGGCAGCGTCGATCCTATTAGAGACAAGGAGGTCATTGACATGGAGCTACAACTGAAAGACTTGGAGACCGTTGAAGCGCGCGCTCAAAAAGTGAAAAAAGCGGCCAAAACTGGTGAAAAGGATGCCGTCAAAGCCGTTGGGTTCTACGACAAAGTAGTCAAGGCCTTGGAAGCTGGTCAATCTGCTCGATCCGTGGAACTTGATGAAAAAGAAGTGCCCATGATGAAAGAATTACAATTGCTCACAGCAAAGCCTGTAATGTATGTCTGCAATGTCGAAGAGGCTGCAGTCATCACGGGAAACGAGCACGTAGATCGTGTTCGTGGCATCGCCGCTGCAGAAGGTGCATCTGTGATGATTATCGGAGCCGCCATTGAAGCAGACATTGCAGAGTTAGAAGATGCAGAGGAACGCACAATGTTCCTCGCAGACATTGGATTGGAAGAAGCAGGCGTAGCGAAATTGATCCGAAAGGCTTACGAGTTGCTGAATTTACAGACCTACTTCACTGCTGGAGAAAAAGAGGTTCGAGCCTGGACGTTTCCCGAAGGAGCAACGGCTCCGCAGGCTGCGGGTGTTATTCACACCGATTTCGAAAAGGGGTTCATTCGCGCGGAGGTAATGAAGTTTGAAGATTTCATTTCCTTGGGCTCAGAAGCAGCCGTGAAAGAAGCAGGGAAGCTATCCATCGAAGGCAAGGAGTACGGGGTTCAGGACGGCAACATCATGCATTTCCGTTTCAATGTATGAGGCATGAAATTATATTCAACGGTTTTTCTAAGCCTCACTTTTTTTCTTTTTGCTTGTAAACCCTCCGCTCCAACTGAGCCAATCATAGAGATTCAAGTCGACCTTCCTCATTCCATTGAAGCCAAGTTGGAACAACAAACCGCGGCTTGGAATATTGGAGACATCAACGGATTCATGGAAAATGCCTACTGGAATAGTGATTCCTTAATATTTGTTGGCAGTCGCGGACTAACACATGGCTTCACACAGACCTTAGCGAACTACAAACAGAGCTACTCGAATCACGAGGAGATGGGCCAGCTTACCTTCGAATTAATCGAATGGAGGCCTTTGGGGCCTGGCCATGGACTACTTGTTGGTTCCTGGCTCCTGAAAAGAGAAGCGGGACTGGAGAATCTCAACGGGCATTTTAGTCTGACTTGGGAATTGCAAGCGGCGGGATGGGTCATCATTGCAGACCACAGCAGTTAGTCAGATGAGCGGAATTCTCACAATAATTCTGATCACTACAGGAATCGTTTCTTGGTGGAGTTTTCAGGATTCAAACCGCAAAGAAAAACTCATGCTCAAACCCTTTGCTGTCGTTCAAAGGCAGGAATGGTATCGCATCCTTACCCATGGTTTCATCCATGCTGACACAACGCATTTATTTTTCAATCTCTTCGTTCTGTGGCAATTTGGATCTGCCGTAGAAAGTCGATTACTAATGAACACTGGAAATCCAGCCTTGTCGCTGCCCGGCAACTACTCGTTCGTTATGCTGTATGTCGGTGGACTATTTATTGCTAGCCTCCCCGCTCTTTATAAGCATTCCCAAAACCCAGGTTATTCAAGTCTTGGAGCAAGCGGTGCTGTAAGCGCAGTTATGATGGCTTACATATTATACTTCCCGACATCAAAGCTTTTGCTTTTTTTCATTGTACCTATGCCCGCGTTTGTTGCAGGAATATTATTCTTTGCCTATGAATCGTTTATGAACAAAAAAGGCGGATCACGCATCGCTCACGATGCACACCTTTGGGGAGCACTTTTTGGAGCCGCATTTGCTTTTGCATCAGATGACACAGTCCCTCAAGCATTGTTGCAGTCAATCCAATCCATCTTCTAAGGCAAAATCTTGCTCTAATTCACGGCACCTGTTCGTGGCAAAATTCGGAACAAATCCTCGTTGTCGCGCTTCATGAAGTAATGCTCACGAGCGAAGCGCTCGAGGCGTTGAGGATTTGACGACAAATCCTCTAATTGATCATACAAAGCGACAATGGAATCTTCGTAGTGCCTTACCTGCCGTTCTTGGGCATTAATTTCCTGCTTACTCTTGACCAGATATATCAAATCGATATCGCTCACAAAAGTCACCCAAAACAGCGCGATCAGCCCTGTGACAAGGTAGCGGTTCTGCTCGCCATTAAACTGTAATAGAAAAGACTTAAGCTTCTGTATCATCCGAAGAATCCTGATCCTTAGACGACTCACTTTTCGCTTGTTCGCTTAAGACTTCCTCAGCGCCCTTTGGCAACGATAGAAATCCTCCCTTAACAACGCTGATGGACAGCGCATCAGCATTCTTTTTGTAATCAGCTTTGAGCAAATCACCCTCCTGGATATTTGCGTTGATTATTTCTTCGGCAAAGGGATCCTCAAGATGTTTTTGAATGGCGCGCTTTAGCGGACGTGCTCCAAATTTCTCATCGTATCCCTGGTCAACTAAGTAATCCTTTGCTTTGGCAGTAACATCGATTCCATATCCCAAGCCTTCAATGCGATCAACGAGCGCCTTGAGCTCCAAATCTATGATGCTATGGATGTGGTCTCGACCAAGACTTTTAAAGACAACCACGTCGTCAATACGATTTAAAAATTCAGGACTAAATGCGCGTTTTAGTGCCGTTTGAATGACCGAATCACGGTTGGCATTTTCATTGTCCACGCGCGCTGTTGTCCCAAAGCCCACACCCGTTCCAAACTCGGCCAACTGTCTTGCACCGATGTTGGAGGTCATGATGATGACAGTGTTTCTAAAGTCAATTTTCCTTCCAAGACTATCGGTCATTTGTCCATCATCAAGGGCCTGAAGCAGTAGGTTGAAAACATCTGGGTGAGCCTTCTCAATTTCATCAAGCAATACAATAGAGTAGGGGTACCTCCTGACTTTTTCCGTCAATTGTCCACCTTCCTCATATCCTACGTATCCAGGAGGCGCTCCAACCAATCTACTAATTGCAAACTTTTCCATGTACTCAGACATGTCAATGCGAATCAGCGAGTCTTCTGAATCAAACATGAACCGCGAAAGGACTTTCGCCAATTGAGTTTTACCAACCCCTGTGGGGCCGAGGAAAATGAATGACCCGATGGGCTTGTTGGGGTCTTTTAATCCAGCACGATTGCGCTTGATTGCCCGGGATACACGAACAATCGCATCCTCTTGACCGATTACTTTGCCCTGTAAATCTTCATTCATCCGAGCAAGCTTGCCTGATTCCTTCTCTGCAATTCGCTGCACTGGAATTCCTGTCATCATAGCTACTACATCACCCACGTGGTCCACTGTCACCGTTACACGTTTATTCTTGCTATCTTCTTCCCATTGGATTTTCGCTTTTTCCAAACGATCATTCAACGTACGCTCTGTGTCGCGCAATCGTGCGGCTTCCTCGTAACGTTGAGAACGAACAACACGAACTTTCTCCTCCTTAATTTTTTCTATTTCCTCTTCTATTTGAAGAATTTCATCCGGTACCGTGATGTTATTCAAATGCACACGAGAACCTACTTCGTCCATTGCATCAATGGCCTTGTCCGGCAAGTGACGATCCGTGATGTAACGAGATGTTAGATTCACGCAGGCGGCAATGGCCTCGTCCGTATATGTGACACTATGGTGCTCCTCATACTTGTCTTTGATGTTGTTCAAGATTTGAAGCGTTTCCGTCACAGAAGTGGGCTCGACAAGTACTTTTTGGAACCTTCGCTCCAAAGCGCCGTCTTTCTCAATATGCTGGCGATATTCATCCAAAGTAGTCGCTCCAACACATTGTATTTCACCGCGGGCGAGCGCCGGCTTGAACATATTGGAAGCGTCAAGCGAACCACTCGCGCCTCCTGCACCAACGATGGTGTGAATTTCATCAATGAACAAGATCACGTTGGGTGACTTTTCCAATTCATTCATTACCGCCTTCATGCGTTCTTCAAATTGACCGCGGTACTTTGTTCCGGCGACCAAAGAGGCTATGTCTAATGTAACGATACGCTTGTTGAACAAGACCCGACTCACTTTCTTCTCAATGATTCGCAGAGCAAGACCCTCTGCGATTGCACTTTTACCAACACCCGGCTCACCAATGAGGATAGGATTGTTCTTTTTTCTTCTTGACAGAATCTGAGAAACGCGCTCAATCTCTTTTTGACGGCCGACAATGGCGTCAAGCCTTCCTTCCTCCGCCATTTTTGTGAGGTCCCGGCCAAAGTTATCCAGAACAGGTGTTTTACTCTTTGGATCAACTTTTCGGCTACCCGAACCTGGCCCACCAAGATTCTCTGCACTCGGCTCTTCATCACTGCTATAGTCAGCAGCCTCTGCCTGAGGCGCGGACGGTCCCGTGCCATCTTCCTGAATGATGCTCTCGTACTCCTCTTTGGCAACTTCGTAATCAATATTAAATGACCCCAGAGCTTTTGTCGCTACGTTATCTTCATCCTTCAAAACACTTAAAAGCAAATGCTCTGTCCCGATCAAGCTAGACTTGAAAATCTTGGCTTCGAGGTAAGTAATCTTAAGAATCTTCTCGGCTTGTTTCACCAAAGGAATGTTGCCCGCACCAATGGCTTTTCCCGTGGTGGGTCGAATGCTACCTTCGAGCACTTTGCGCAATTTTTGCAAATCGACGTTCAATCCCTCGAGTATGCGAACCGCTGTCCCTTCTCCTTCTCGAATAATGCCTAACAATAGGTGCTCGACTCCAATATAATTATGTCCCAGTCTCAGCGCTTCTTCTCGGCTGAAGGTGATGACGTCTTTGACCCGTGGTGAAAATTTTGCATCCATGCTTTCAAGTGTCTATTCTTACCGGTTTTGTGGGTTTTGGCAACTCCTTTCGACCTTGCCTCGTGGGCAATTTGTTAATGCCCTTCACCCCAACTCTGTTCGAATCTAAAGCTACAACCCCTAAGTCCCCAACATCTAGCCGCTAAGATGGTTTATTCACATCGTATTGAAGAGATTTGTGAGTAATTGACGCCCATTTATAAGGCGCTAACGGGCCATGAATGCGTATTTTCGTATGCGCTCGAAATCGTAGAGATTTCAGTCGAATCATTCATACACCGATACGATGGTAGAAGGAGAAAAGATCGTACAGATCAACATAGCAGATGAAATGAAGTCGGCCTACATCGATTACTCGATGTCGGTCATCGTGTCTAGGGCGCTGCCCGATGCACGAGACGGTCTAAAACCCGTTCACCGAAGAGTGCTCTACGGCATGCTGGACTTGGGAGTTCTGTCCAATCGTGCCTACAAGAAAAGCGCTAGGATTGTAGGAGAGGTGCTGGGTAAGTATCACCCACACGGTGATAGCTCCGTCTACGATACGATGGTTCGAATGGCGCAAGATTGGTCTTTGCGTTATCCGATGGTGGACGGCCAGGGTAATTTTGGTAGCGTTGATGGTGATAATCCCGCGGCAATGAGATACACTGAGGCGCGCCTCAGGAAAGTTGCAGAGGAGATGCTCGATGATCTGGACAAAGACACGGTTGAATTCCGACCCAACTTTGACGAGAGCTTAAAGGAACCCACAGTGCTTCCAGCAAAGCTGCCCAATTTGCTCGTGAATGGAGCATCCGGCATCGCCGTCGGCATGGCAACCAATATGCCGCCGCATAACCTAACAGAGGTTATCAATGGAACCATTGCCTATATCGAAAACAATGAAATCACCATTGAAGAACTCATTGAGCACATCAAGGCGCCAGACTTTCCAACAGGTGGAATCATTCATGGGGTAGAGGGTGTTCACGAGGCTTTTCATACCGGTCGAGGCAAGGTGGTAGTCCGAGGGCGGGCAACGATTGAAGAAACCAAATCCGGGCGTGAAGTCATCATTGTGGAAGAGATTCCTTATATGGTGAACAAAGCAGACATGGTGCGAAAGACGGCCGAGCTCGTCA
The DNA here is from genome assembly GCA_002336085.1 of Flavobacteriales bacterium UBA1959. Lineage (GTDB taxonomy): Bacteria > Bacteroidota > Bacteroidia > Flavobacteriales_D > Sanyastnellaceae > UA16. The sequence continues at coordinate 16,917 of DDEH01000027.1, forward strand.
ATGACAAAAGGATAGAAGGTATTTCTGAAATACGGGACGAGTCAGACAGGAAGGGAATGCGCGTGGTTTATGAAATCAAGCGTGATGCAATGGCAAGTGTAGTGTTAAACAAACTTTATAAGTACACTGCCCTACAAAGCTCATTTTCAGTCAATAACATCTGCCTAGTAAAAGGCCGCCCACAGTTATTAAACCTCAAAGGACTAATCTCCAATTTCGTTGAACATCGTCATGAAGTAGTGACGAGACGCACGCAATTTGAATTGCGCAAGGCGCAAGAGCGAGCACATATCCTTCAAGGATTAATCATTGCGCTCGAAAACCTTGATGACGTCATCGCATTGATTCGTGCAAGCGGGACTCCAGAGGAAGCCCGAAACGGACTCATGAAGACCTTCGAGTTGTCCGAGCGTCAGGCACGTGCCATATTGGATATGCGGCTCCAAAAACTCACAGGTCTTGAGCGTGATAAGCTGCGCGCCGAATTTGATGAGTTGATGGCAGCCATAGAAGATCTTGAAGACATTTTGGCCCGCTTCGAACGCCGCATGGAAATTGTCACAAACGAATTGATTGATATCAAGGAACGTTTTGGCGATGACCGACGAAGTATTATCGAGTTTAGCAGCGCGGACGTTCGTATGGAAGATTTAATCGCAGACGAACAAGTCATTGTGAGCATAAGCCATGCAGGCTACATCAAACGCACGCGACTGGCCGATTACCGTTCACAGAGTCGGGGAGGTGTAGGATCGAAAGGTGCTACAACACGTGATGAAGACTTCGTTGAAAACATCTTCGCTGCGACCAACCACAATTGGCTGCTCATTTTCACAGCGAAGGGACGGTGTTTTTGGATTCGGATATACGAATTGCCAGAAGGTTCGAAAATTTCCAAGGGAAGAGCAATTCAAAACTTGATAAATATTGAGCCAGACGATAAAATTCTGACTTACATACCAGTAACTGACCTCAAAGACGAAGACTACGCCAACAGTAACTTTGTGGTTCTTGCTACACGTAAAGGATTGATCAAGAAAACCACGCTTGCAGCTTATTCACGTCCAAGATCGAATGGAATCAACGCCATCACCATCCGTGAAGGTGATGAATTGCTCACAGCGCGGCTGACCAATGGTGATAATGAGATTATCATCGGCAAGAAATCTGGAAAAGCAATTCGTTTCCATGAAAGCACAGCGCGTGCCGTGGGCCGAACTGCCATGGGAGTAAAGGGAGTAACCTTAGAGAGCCCAGACGATGAAGTCATTGGAATGGTCTGCGTCCGAGGCTTGGACTCCGAAATTCTGGTCGTATCCGAGAATGGATACGGCAAACGCTCTGCAGTTACAGATTACCGCATCACCAATCGGGGCGGAAAAGGTGTCAAAACCTTAAGCGTGACTGAAAAAACCGGAAATCTCATCAGCATCTTAAACGTTACCGATGAAGATGACTTGATGATCATCAACCGCTCGGGCATCACAATCCGAACCGGGGTGGAGGAGCTGCGCGTAATGGGGCGCGCTACACAAGGCGTGAAGCTCATTTCACTGAGAGGCGATGATCAAATTGCATCGGTTTGCCGCGTTCCAAAAGGTGATGAAGAAGACGATCTTGAATCAGACAACCCGGAAGAGTCTTCTGAAGAATCAAATGATAATCAGACAACCGAGGATTCACCAAGCGATTCTTGATCAAGAAGAATAATGATTTCGTGCATTAATTGAAAGAGTGGCATTAATTTTGTTCTTCTTAAATAATAGAACCATTTAGCTGCGCAGCTATTGAATTAAAATACAAACCGATGAAGAACATTTTTTTCCTCGTCTTTATGATCTCCGCCTTCACGGCTTATGGTCAAAAGCAAGTCGTATCTGCCTATAATGCGAACAAAGCAGGCAAATATGCGGATGCCGCGACATACATTGACGAAGCCATTACAGTTGAAAAGGCGATGGCAAAAGAAAAAACATGGCGCTACCGCGGTGAAATATATTTGAACATCGCCAAGGATACTGCTTTAATGGCTGCCTTTCCTCAAGCGTTGTGGACTGCAAAGGAATCCTATATAAAAGCCCGAGAGCTAGATACGAAAGGAAACTACGAGCGTGAAATTGTCACGGGGCTAGGAATTGTTCAAACCACGGCAGCCAACCAAGGAATCAACAATTATTCAATTGAAGCTTATGACCAAGCAGCAGATAAATTCGACTTGAGTGCTGAAATCGCGGGAATGTTTGATGTCTTGGACACGATGGCCATCTTCAATGCTGCGCTGTGTTATGAAAAATCCAACAAAGTCGATCTTGCTGTAGAGCGATACAAAACATGTGGAGCAAACGGCTACCAAGTACCCAATGTCTATCTTTTTATTGCGAATCTGCTTCGTCAGAATAGCCGAGATGAAGATGCATTGGTCGAATTGCAGGCTGCACGACAAATGTTTCCCAGGGAGCAGAGCCTGATCATTGAAGAATTAAACATCTACCTCGAAGCCAAGGATTTTGAACGTGCCGAGAGCAATTTGAAATTGGCTGCGGAAGGTGATCCCACAAATGAAATCCTATGGTTTAGCCTGGGAAGCGTCTACGACAACCTCGAGAAAGACCAACTTGCTGCTGAGGCTTATTTGCAGGCCCTTGAATTAGCCCCAGCATATTTCGATGCCAATTACAATTTAGGCGCCATGTATTTCAACCAAGCTGTGCAGGGAACAAACGAAGCCAATGACATGTGGAAGCCACGGATGTCAAAGGCAGAAGGCGACAAACAAAAGAATCTAGAAGCAGCAGCTAAGGAAATGTTCACCCAAGCACGTCCATTCTTAGAAGCCGCGCATGATAATAATTCGAAGGACATCGATACCATTCGTTCCTTGCGAGACATCTATGCACGAACAGGGCAGGATGATCTTATGCTAAAAATGAGCGAACTACTGAAATAAAGGCGACAGCAAACGATCAGTGCAAAAGAGGGATACCTAAGGTTTCCCTTTTTTTGTGTCAAGAATTCTATTTAACATAATATTTATTATCATTCAATAGGAGCACTTTTTATTTGGTTGCCCTCAAATGCTCCAATCAACGTTGCAACAAATATGCCCAATAAAAAAGCCACCTCAGTCAGGTGGCTTTTCAATTCAAAACAATTTGCACATTCATTCAATCCACCAACAACCGCAGGTGGCATACTCCGAGTATGTGATGCCGCATTGATAGCAAATAGAATCCGGGAGACCAATTGGACACATCCAATACGGTCATTGCATCCGTCAAGCGCACAGTTGACATGACTTTGCCTGATCCATCAATTACCTGCAAATCCGATCCAACCCAGTCTAGAGCATCCAATTGTACACTTGCAGTTGCTGGATTTGGAAAGACTTTCGGGGCATTCGATTGAATAGCCTCCAGTACCTCAGATACATCTGTGCAAAAAATGGCTTGATCGAAATCCTCAAATTCCCCTCCAGAATCGACCAACGCTCCATTTTCGTCCAAAATCGTCCATGCACCCTCACCGTATTCGCAACATAGACCATCTCCGTAGCTATCGGATATTTCAAAGATATAGCAGCCATCAGCAAGGCACAGATCAACTTGCACCTCCGTGCCGTCTATGTCATCGTCATAAGGGCCACCAGTAAATAATACTTGCCCCAACTCTTTCAATTCCCACGTCACTTCGCTTCCATAGTCATCCAACAAAATAACCAACTGATAATCGATTGTTGGCCCCAAGGACGTCACAAAGCTCACCATTGCAGCGTTGTTAAAATCATTTTCGTCCAGCGTTCCATTGGGATTCGTCGCTCCAACTACCAATTGATTATCACCATCAATGACAACGAATTCCGGCAACTCAACTACGGCCGTTTCGAATTGAGCAAGTGATCCCGACCAATTGATGGTTTGACTTTCGGCACCGTTGTAAGCGTAAGTGATGGTGACTGAAACGAGTTCATTAATGCCTGCGTTCGTCAATGTTACATTGGGCGTAAACGGTTCTGCTCCACACGCAAAGTCGGTTGGAATACCCGTCACCTGAATACCCGCATCAACATCGTATGCCACGGCACCTTCTGGCCATCCGTCTAGAATCAAAGACCCGGAATTTGTGGGATCAAGCCAATCGCGCAGACGCGTTGCTGCTGAACTACCATCCCAACTGACATCAAATCTTCCGTACCAATCAGGCTCGCCATTGTTGACATTCCCTGAACATGCCGCCGTGCCACCGTATAGTTGACCCACGATCCGATGATTTTGATCGTAAAGCGGCGAACCCGAGGAACCCGGCTCTGTCACTCCTTCCTCCCACTCGCTGATGTACCAAACTGCTGCTCCTCCTGTATTTTGTTCAGACGGAGCGTCTTCATCAAAACAAATCTTTTTCACATCTCCGCTGGGGTGGTGAATTCCAGTCAAATTAACAGGCTCCACTCCTGACGCATCCCAACCAGAATACTGCACATCATATGCCGCAGGCGGGGTTTCGCTCAATTCCACCAGTGCAAAATCACTGCCCGCATTGCTCGCCAACAAAGTGCCTCCCGAAATAACATCCGATGTTGGCGCATTATTGGTACCTCCAGTACACCCTTCAATCTCGTGATTGAATAGGTAGGTCCAATTGTTTGGATTGCCCAAGCAATGATTTGCCGTCAAGAAATAAGGCGTGCCGTCTTGTGCTGTATTATTCACCAACGCACCTGTGCAAACGGCAAAATTTCCTTGGATGATCAAAGCAACACTCTTGCTTTCTGTCGACCAAGCAGCGCCTTCGGGGCAATTGATGTTGATGTTGCAGTTTCCAGAAGTGCCATATGGTCCTCGATTCTGCACTGACTCCGCATACCGATGAATACTGCGGTAGCTGTGGATCACTTTTGAAACGTGTAATTCTACCTCAAAATCAACAATCAATGGCTCTCTGTATTCGATTACCACAGATGTACCAACAGTTTGTCCCACTGCTAGCGAGCCCCACTCCTTGTTATTTCGGTGATCAAATGACCCGATAAAATCCGTGCGATTAACGTTCCAAATAAACAATTCTCCGCCTTTTGGAAGACGATACTCGTCGAAGAAAAAACTCAATCCTAAAGCGTCGCTTGCATCAATTCTTAGGCGCCAAACGCGGACGTTGAACTCCTCGGTCCATACGCCTTCAGATTGAAGGTCTATATCTACATCAAACTCCACACCGAAACGCCATGGTGCTTCTTTGTATTGATCCGTAATTGCGTCTTGAGTTTCAAGCGCTTCACGATCAATAGCAGGCATACGCAAAGCAGGTATGGACTCTTCGTTGACATTCCAGTTGGGTTTGCCTCCTTGGCTGACTTGAGAAGTAACCTCAATGGATGAAGCCACAAAAGCGATGAGCATTAGAGTGCATAGACTTCGTTGGATACTTGCGATTTGAATATTGAACATTAAAGAGAATATTTTTTTCAGTTTCTGTATTGACATATAGACCAATGGACAGCTAATGTATACAACCAAACAATATGGGGAAATGTTGCTTGAGCAAGCTGATGTTTGAATGAATGCACCAAGGAATCCAAACCGGTTAGAGCCTTTGCCTCGTTTTGGTGAAGTCGATCAAATTTTCAGAGAAGTAATATTTCTTTTCCGAAGAAGATGAAACTAGCACCGACGATTCTTCCAATGAAACTCTGCACAAATTGAAACATATTGATTTGTTTGACGTAAATTTGCGCGGACTTTGGAGGTTTGGCAGAGTTGGTCGATCGCACCGGTCTTGAAAACCGGCGTACCGCAAGGTACCGGGGGTTCGAATCCCTCAGCCTCCGCAAAAAAGAAAAACGCCCGCTATTTCAGCGGGCGTTTTTTGTTTCAGATCGATGCAAGGAGAAATCATTCTGCACCAATGCGCTTTTCTACCGTGCCGTCAGAGTAGATAAAAAGTCGTAATTCTCCTGGAATCGGCTTCGACTTTCGGCCTAACAGGTCAATCACGTTGACGAGCCTGCGATTGTCGAGTCCCACTTCACTGCCAATATCTTCAGGCACATTCTGGCACAACTGTTCGAAAAACAACCAAGCCTCCAAACTCGCATCAATGTCCATATTGCCATAGGCGCCGGGCCAGTCATGGCCACCACCTTCGACTGTGTAAAGACGGACTTCAGCACACCCCCCTGCTGGGTCACCGTATCGAACTGCATTCACTTCACTTCCATCATTGGGAGCAACATCATCAAATGAATACTCCTCTTCTTGTTCAAGCCCAAAAAGATTTACAAAGAAATCGATTGTAGCCGGAATGCTCGGGTAAGCGCCCCAGCCATCATTGTTGTTTGGGTCACCCTCAAAATAAGTCACGTTGTCATTTGTTCCATGAATCTCCAAAATCGGAACCTCACTTGACGGGTTGCAATTGTCCATGATCTCCTGCATAATCATGCCGGAAATGGGCGCTACCGCTTTGAAATCCTCAGATGCTTCACAGGCCAGCAGATAGCAGAAATCTCCGCCATTCGACATGCCTGTGCAAAAGACTTCGTCCGTTAGAATCCCGTAGTCATCTCCAAAAACATTCGTGAGCGTTTGCAGGTATGCCACATCGTCAACTGTCTCGTTGTTCTGAAAGTCGTAACCTACATTCCAAAATGCATTTCCAAAGGAATCATCTATGCCCTGCGGGTAGCAGACCGCGAAACCAAATTGATCTGCAAGCGCATTAAAACCTGAATAATTCATGATGCCTTGAGCACTTCCTGAATATCCATGACAGACATAAACCAGCGGGCAATACTGAAGGGCTGAAGCGGGACGGTAGAAGATATATTCGCGTTCTATACCACCATCCATAATTGAGCCATATTCAAGGACAGATATATCGATTGTTTGCGAATTGTTATCCAAGTTATCATCCACTATGCCATTCACTGAAACGATTGAAACAATGAGTTGAAGGGCGCCCATGGCGTCAATGATCAATTCATCTGGATGCTGGAAGGAGAAATTTTCGCCGGCTTCTAATCCCAAGTCGTCAAAGCTAGCCGTGAATTCATCCCCTCCGATTGACCATGCAACATCAACACTAAAGATTTCCTCAAGCCCAGTATTCGTAACTGTACCTTCAATTTGAACTTCATCTCCCAAACTAAGATTGGAAGAGACATCAACACTATTTAAAGCCGCATCCAAACCGCTTGGCTCAAAAACAACAACATCGTCAACAGCACATCCAAAAACCCAACCGCCATTGTCATTGTAGCGGAAGGCAATTAACACATCCGACTCTCCAATAAGGCTTGCCAAAGACACTGAATATCCTTCCCACGACCCATTATCTGAACCTTCAATTTCTTCTAGGACATTCCAATCTTCTCCTCCGTCCAAAGAATACTCTATTGTGGCTACTTCTGTTGCTCCTTCAAAAGTACCTCCATCGTAGTATGCATTGAACTGCAGCATTACCGCCTCATTAGCAGAGAAGTCAAAAGGTGGCATGATCAAATAATCAGCGCTTTTGTCGCAATCACATCCATCATCATTCGTCGCAATAAAGTTTCCATGAGGTGCAATACTCCAATAGTCACTTTGCAGCTGAGAGTTCACACCAAGGAGCCAACCTCCGTCATTGGACAAAGTCTGCTGTGTCCAATCCTCCGGGAGTCCGCTCATTTCAAAATCCTCATTGAGCAAAATTGTTTGACTCCAAAGAGGCAAGCACAAGAGGGTAATTAAAGCAAGCATGTAATACTTTTGCATGTCAATGTGTTGGTTTAAAAGTTCTTAAGTCGGGGTAAGGCCTTCAATCCGCAAGTTTAGCACGAAGCAACCTGTTTGCCTATTTGCGATCAATAAATCCAAAGGTTTTTTTTCCACAAATTGCTTGTTCCTCTAAGATTGAAGTAATTTTAGAGAATGCGCCTCTTCATTTTGATTTTCCCCATTCTTTTTATGAGTCAAGCCATCGCTCAATCCGATTGCGAATGGCAGCCAGATAGCGACCAAAATTATTTTATAAGCGTAACCGATGTTCTAGCTGTGCTTGGTATTTTTGGACAAGCTGACACCGATCAAGATGGAATCTGGGACGGATCAGACATGTGCACTGATCCTGATGCATGCAATTACAGTGCAAACCCAACCCTCCCATGCGTTTATCTCGACGTTGCCGGAATCTGCGGAGGCAATAATAATTTGCCAACGCTGCTCATTGGAGATTGGACATTCAGCACATTGGCCGGAGCATTGGAAGTAGGACCATCCCCGGGAAACAACGACTGGTATTCCAGTGCGCCCAATGGACTGCAAAGCGCACAATACGACGATGTGTATACATTCCAGGAAGATGGTTCCTTGATCGCTGATTACAGCGGCAGCATTATCGATGCTTTTTCAGACTATAGCGAGCAAGGATACAGCTGTTCCTCGATTGATTTTAACTTCAATTCAAATGATGAAAACACGGCACTGCCCTCGTTTGAAATGCTGCCCGCCTCCACGACGTGTTCCTGCCCGTTTATGGGGACCAACGATGCCGGGCTGATTTACAGCATAGCCAGCTTGACAGCCAATGAGTTGGTTCTTCAAGTTCAAGGTGACGACAACAATTGCAACGCGTCGGATGCTTACTTCATGTTCACTTTTGTTCGCGTTTCCACAGAATCCGGAGATGAAACCGGCTACCCCGCACCTGAATCCTACCCGGGAATGGCACTGGTATGGTCAGATGAATTCGACGGGGATTCTGTGAATTTGCAAAATTGGACGTATGACCTTGGAGCGAATGGCTGGGGAAATAATGAATGGCAAGACTATACAAACTCCGCCGCGAATAGCTCGGTGGCAGAGGGCGTTTTGACCATCACAGCTCGTCAAAACGGATCCTCTTACACCTCTGCTCGGCTCAAGACACAGGGCCTGCAAGACTTTCAATACGGCAGGATCGACATCCGTGCGAAACTACCAGAAGGACAAGGGATTTGGCCAGCTCTTTGGATGCTAGGAATCAATATTACTGATGGTGGATGGCCTCAATGCGGGGAAATTGATATCATGGAAATGGTAGGGCATGAACCTTCAACTATTCACGGCACCGCTCACTGGGGAAGCAGCTGGGATGTTCATCAGTACAGCGGTGAAAGCATTGAATTGTCCAATGGCCAGGCCTTCAGTGAACAGTTTCATCTGTTCTCGATAGACTGGCAGCAAGATGAAATCAAGTGGTACATGGATGATCAATTGTTTTACAGCATCTCACCGAATCAGATGAATGGTCAGCCTTATCCTTTCAATGCCTCGTTCTTTTTCATCATGAATATTGCCGTAGGTGGAAATTGGCCGGGTTACCCCGATGCATCAACCGTGTTTCCACAAGAAATGGTCATTGACTGCGTTCGGGTATTCCAATGATTCATCCTTCAGCTAAGATGCAACCTCCCTCGCCCCACACGAATTCTTGGTTCATTGATGAGCAGTGGTGCCGTCTGACTACTTCAACAGATCCTTGGATCGGTCCCAATGGTCTGATCATGGGACAAGTAACCATTAAGGGGATTCGCGGTCTCATCACCCCACCCTGGGCCCTTCACACCGAGTGGGAAGAAAAGGGCAGCGACCATGTCACAAATCTCGATGCTATTAGAGATTCATTGGAACAACAAAAAAGGCCACTCATCGTACTGGATTTTCCAATTGGCACCGATTGCAATTGGAACGCACCTTGGAGGGTACAAGAGAGCCACACTCGAATACTTGCGTGGAAGCCGGGAGATTCAGGTCACGAGCAATGGCCAAAGCACCGAATCAAGCAAGTCAAAAAAGGAGCAACCAAAGGAATTCGAATCGAAACCTCGAACGATATAAATGAAGTATTGGCCTTGCATCAGATGGCACGGGAACGCAAAGAAATTCCATCCAATTCAGAGACGCTTAAGAATTTATTGAAGCACATCCTGAAAAGCACGCACCAGTCAAGTTTAATTGCACGAGATGAGCATGGATCGGCGATTGCTAACGCTGTAATTCTCCACAACAAAGGACGTTCGATTTACGCATTCGGCGGTCAAAAACGGTCATCTCTCTCTGCATTGGCCTCGGTCATGCTCATTCATAGTGCCATAGACATTGCGCGACAAATTGGACAAACTTCATTTGATTTTGGAGGTTCTCGTGACCCCGGTGTAGATCGCTTTTATGCAGAATTTGGTGCGAAACGCGTAATAAAGCACAGAGCTGTTTTGTGCCGGAAACCACAAGCATGGTGGCTTCGTTGGGTGCGCCCTGACCTCTTTCGTTAGCTAATTTTGCTCGCCTAGCGGACCAGACTCAATTCTCCGGAGTAATTAAAGGGTGCATCATCACAGAGGTGCCGAGCAGAAATGATTACATAGTAGGTCCCCGATGCAACCTCAGGCCTCGGACGCCAAGCGCTGCCGGCCTGCGAAGATTCAAACATCGCATTGCCCCAACGGTTGTATACCGCCAAATCGTAGTACACAAAATCTCGAGTAGCCAAAGCTGAAACATCCTCTCCATTCGCGCCTACCAAAAAAGCCGAAAACGAATCATTTCGTCCATCATTGTTAGGCGATATGACATTGGGAATTTGATAGGTCACCCCGAGCAAGGGTAACGGAATGTCAGCAACAACGTTAATGACCTCAATCAAATCGCACGATTCATTGTACAACGTTAACGTACCCGGGTAAACTCCTAAACCCGGGAATTCGGCCTGCAAGGTGAGATCAGAAGAAGTCAGAATTCCGGGGAAGTCCCAAGTAACCTCATCTGCACCTTGTCCAGAGTGCTGCAACAAAACAAATCCAGAATCATCGCATTGTGACAGCGGCTGCACAATGTAGGTTGAATCGAAGGGGAATTCAGGCAACAAAGTAATTTCTATTGATTGCTCGTCGGCGCACTCCGTTCCTAAACCAGCCGTAAGAATTACGTTGTACGTGCCATAGGCTGGATAAGCAAAAGCAGCGTTAATGCCGTCATTGGGGAGACCTGCACCGCCGCCAAAATCCCACGAAAAGGGACCAGTATCCGGGGACAGGTTCACAAATGCAACATCCAGTCCGCTGCAAGGTTCGTAGTCAATTTCAAAATCAGCCATTGGAAGGTCTGGCAGTTCAACAAGAAAGGACGAAGAAGCGTCGCATGTAAACGCAGAAGATTCCAATACGACGTTTACATCGGCGCCGGCAACAAACCAGACTTCGTCTGGAGAATAATTCAATGCTGTTGAAGGGATAGCATCTGTGCCAAATGACCAATTCCAATCAATGTAAGATGTCCAATTGCTATCATCCAAGTTCAATTCACCCAACCAACCGCCTTCGTTGCACACCAAATTTGAAACGTCAAAATTTGTATTCCAAGGCTCATGAGCTACAACGTTATAGAACAAAGAATCAGAGCACGATCCTGTTTCAAAAAAAAGACTGACTGCATAAATACCTGGGTCCGCGTAGGTATAAGACGGTTCGGCTTCTGAACTCTGGTCTTCTGCTGTATCATTCGCCCCAAAATCCCAAACGTACGTATCGCTGGGATTGTTGAATTGATCAAAATTGACAGTTAAACCCGTACATGGTTCAGGAGCGTCATACCCCGGCGACAAAATGTTGCATGTCACAACATCCATTGTAAAATCCCTCAATATTGATCCGATTGGCTGGCCATCTCTCCACTCTGTAACTGTGATTCCAAGTGCAAATTTCCCAATAATCATGGGTGTAGCACTCAGCACACCAGTAGACGGGTCTATCATCAAGGCACTCCCCGCTCCCAATGGAGCCTGAGGAGCAAAGCCAGCTGCCCAGTTGACCCCATTAAACGGTGGTCCCGTCGGAGGATTAGGGATGGGGTTTAAAGGAGTCCCACCGAGGTAGATCGGACTTACAGAATAACTCAATGAGTCCCCATCGGGATCTGTTGCACTGTTGTCAACCGAAAACGGAAAATTACTGCAGACGAAAGCCTGCGGCAATTCGTTAAAGACAGGAGTTGAATTTGAAATATTCAAAGTGAGACCTCCTGGAATGGTTGCAACCAATGAAAAACCTTGGTCCTCCGGTATGTTCAAATTTAAAATTGCCGGTGATCGACAACAACGCTGGTGCACCACTGTGTAATCGATCTGACTAACGGGAAGGGAGACGCTAATAATGTATTCCGCACGTTCAATGCACAAATCTTCCGGCAAGAAAGCACAATTGTTCGGATTCTCGGGAATGATGTCCGTGACAAAAGTAGGATTCAAAAAAGCAGACGCCACCGTGATCAAGGTGTTGCCTTGATACACCCCAACCGATGCAATATTATCAAAATCTGTTCCATTGGTATTGTTGGAGCTGCAGTCGCGGTAGACGAAGCAATGAATCTCAAATTCATTTTCCCCTTGCGCATTGGGACCGATGTATTCATAGGTTAACTCTCCTCCTACCAAATGTGTGGCTCGTGCTGGTGAGTATGCCCCAAAAAGAAACAGCAAAACAACACATGCTAAAAACATGCAGGGAGAAATACTTCTATGAATCATTTAGTTTTCAAATTTCCCTCGATTTTAGCGAAAAAAGCTCTTTCTCAAAGCATTACTTCGATAAATGCAACACTGTGACATCGAAAACGCCATTTTTCTGCAACATTATTCGGCTGAAAACCCAACAAAGTTGAGCAATGAATACCCCAGCTTATTGAAAAGTACAAAACTTAGAAGGACACGCAAAAAATGCGAATAACTTTGAGCCATGGAACCACCTCTAAAATACTTGAGATTCGTCACTCCCTTATTCTTGATTGCAGCCGCCTCTTCGAGTATGTTGCATGCGCAGGCCGAAGCGGTCTGGATTGATCTTTTGAGGTTTCAAAATGGAGATGCCCCATATTTTGAGATTCAACTGGAATTTGAGAGCAATGAATTAGAAGCGCAGCTGAGCGCCGATGGTTGGCAGACTTCAGCCGTATTGGAAGCGACTCTCGAAACATCCGAAGGTATCGTAAACTATGCCAAGACAGTAATCTCGGGGCCAATAGAAATGGATTCGATTCAGGCTGTATTTGGAACACAAATGCACATAGAACGCATGGAAGCGCCTCCGGGCAATTATAGATTGAATATTCAATTGAGCGATGTTTCCGAGACAGGCGCTTTTTCAACTGCTTCATCGCTGGATTTAATTATACCCAGGACCGATTCTCCACGTTGGTCTGATGCATTTATCATTGAAGCCTACGCGCCATCTGACCCCAACAATCCCTCTCAATTATCTCGATCAGGATTTGACATGCTTCCCGTCGTCGGAGGACGGATAGGCTCTGAGGCAGAGCGCGTGCAATTTTATGCGGAGCTCTATGGCGTGCAAGATGTGGTAGACTCCCTTTTCCTAATCACCTGCTGGATTGAAAATGAGCAAGGGCAAACAAAACCTGGAACGCAGCGCTATTTCAGGAAAAAGGCTCAACCTATTATTCCCATCTTCACATCAATTCCAACATCAGGGCTAGCCGTGCAAAGTGGGTCAAGTTTGGTCATTCAAGCGGCTACCAAGGAAAATCAAGTGATCGCATCTACCAGGTTGCCATTGGACGTTCAAATAGCATCGCCAGTGACACAGAATGGAATGGAAACGACAACGCATTTTCTTACAGCCTTTACTGACTCTGTCGCATTGCTTCAACATATCCATGATCATCATCCGCGAGCAGATGATTCGCAGCGACATACCATTGAAAGCTTTATGGATGTTGCCAGTGTAAATCAAATGCAAGCATTTTTAATGCACTTCTGGGAAGAGCAATATCCTGTCAATCCCGAGATGGGGTGGCGCGATTACACCACGGCAATTGCATATGCTGATTCTTCCTACGGTGCTTGCAGGAATGGCCATGGAGCAGAAACAGACATGGGCTACACCTACCTTCGTTATGGTCCACCCAACACAATTGTAAAGCGGCACAACGAAACTGACTATTATCCGTATGAAATCTGGCACTACCATCGCGCGGGTGCCTTCACAAACAAACGGTTTCTATTTTTCTCACCCCACATGGTAGCCGAATGCTTTGTCGTTTTACATTCAGACATGCTAGGCGAAGTACAAAATTCAGATTGGCTGCATCAATTGCGCAACCGTGAGAATCGACTGCGTGTAACAGATAGTCAGTTAAATCGATTGAATCCACGGAGGGATACATTCTCCGGGGAAGAACCTGAAGATTTATTCTTCAATCCTCGATGAATTCAAACATTGAAAAATATCACACGGTGGTAGCCATCCTGAATTGGAATGGCCTGCACCACCTGCAAACTTATTTGCCATCTGTGGTAGAATACTCATCTGGCGATGCACACGTTGCTGTCATTGACAATGGAAGCTCAGACGATTCTGTAGCTTGGTGCCGAGCCACTTATCCTCAGGTTGAAGTCATCACACTTCACGAAAACTTAGGGTTTGCTGGAGGCTACAACGCAGGGCTTGGGCAAATCAATGCAGAGCACTACGTCCTGCTGAACAGTGATGTACGAGTCACTCCCAATTGGATTCCGCCAGCAATTGGAATGATTGAAAAAGAGGGGTTTTCAGCATGTCAACCGATTATACGAAATGATTCCGACCCTGAATTACTCGAGTATGCTGGCGCCGCAGGGGGGTTTATTGACAGAGATGGATACACATTCTGTGCTGGCCGCATATTTGAAGTGTTCGAAACAGACAATGGCCAATACTCGTCGAATCGAGAAGTATTTTGGGCTTCTGGTGCAGCGCTTTTCATCCGGGCAGAGGCCTTCCATTCAGTCGGTGGGCTCGATTCCGACTTCTTTGCGCACATGGAAGAAATTGATTTGTGTTGGCGTCTCAAAAATCGAGGTCACCGCATTGGTGCATGCGGCGAATCCTACGTGTTCCACCTTGGAGGAGGAACCCTACAGAAAATCAGTCCATTCAAGTCGTATTTGAATTTCAGAAACAATCTGTTTCTTCTGGTGAAGAATCACCACCGGTCGGCGCTCTACCCAATGATACTGCGCCGCATGCTCTTGGATGGCATCGCCGCAATCAAGTTCCTCGCTGAAGGTTCCAAACCTCTTTTTGGTGCTGTTCTTAAAGCCCATCGAGATTTCAAGAAATCTTTGCCTTCCATGCGTGAAAAGCGCCTCATTGAAATTGAGGCCTGCAAACTTGAAAATCTCGAAGGTCAGCGCTCGCCTCACAATTATTCAGGCTGGTACCACCGCAGTATTTTGATTGATTATTTCCTTTTTAAGCGCCAGACATTTCAGGCGCTCAGCAGAAAAAGCATTGAGTAAGGCATTGCACTTGTAAATCGCCCGTTTGTACCGCAGAGATGCGTTGGATATTTATCCGCGTGGCCCGTTCCTAATATTTCCAAACTACAGGCTCCTTTATTTGCGCCTGCTCTGCTGTTTGGCATGGGAATACGCTTGTATGATTATCCATTACTGGCGCTTTCAGTATTCCTAATTATTGGAATCGTTGGCAGCTGGAAACACTCCGGAATTTTCTTCGGAACATTGCTCTTTCTTGCTCTCGGACTGGGACGAATGGCATTGCACTCGCGCCATTACCCCCATTCTAACTCTCCCATTTGCTCCACATGGATTTGCACATCTGCTCAGCGTACCGATGATGTGAAGTACGAATGTCTTTGCTCATCACCTCAGCATCCGCTCGGTACGATTATCGAATGGAAACAAGACTACCCACCGGAGCTTCAAAAGCCATTTCTAGCAACACTAAAGCCATTCAAGTCACTCGGAACTTTTAATTTAGCGAAGTGGAAAGGCTCGAAGGGAATCAGTGGATCTCTCAGTCGATTGGAGCATTATAGAGCACAAGAAAAACTACTGAATGCAATCCGAGGCCGTGACCTAGATAAAAGTTTACCGAGGCGATTTCGTTTTCTAATTCAGCGCAAATTAGACGCATCCTTTTCGGGAAATGTTCGGGGGTTTCTCTACGCAATTACTACCGGAGATAAATCAAAGCTCAGTCGCTCGATCAAGAAAACCTTCTCGCATGCAGGTGTGGCCCATCTGCTTGCTGTTAGTGGTTACCACGTAGGACTCATTTGTTTCGTTCCTGCGCTATTTTTAAACTCCAAGCGTCGACTGGTACGCATTGCCGCAGCCATTATTTCAATAGCATTGGCTTGGATGTTTGTGGCCATTTGCAAATGGCCTTCTTCGGGAATAAGAGCGGCATCAATGATCAGTATGTATGCATTGTGCAAGGGCATTCGATTTTCCATCAGCGGTATTCAAATTTGGTCCATCGCTTTGACCGGAATAATTCTTTGGAATCCTGTTCTGGCCTCCGATACAGGCGCACAGCTTAGTTTCTCCGCTGTACTCGCAATTCTTCTCTTTTTACGCATCACAGCAGAATCTGGGCGCAGGAGTACCATTTATCGTGGAATTGGCGTGCCTATCATTGCGCAACTGGGAACATCATTTATTTCAATTCCAGTATTCAAGTTGTTTCCACTGCTCTTTTGGCCCTTCAACATAGTCGCACAGCTCTCCATGGCGGCGCTTGGGCTATTGCTGTCAATCTGGGGATTTAGTCATGCATTCGTGCCCTTGCATCCTGTGGCCGGGTATTGTACGAATCTCATCTCAGACTTCATTAATTTTCAATTGGATGGATTGATCCGTTTGCAACAGCAAATTCCATTTGCCATTGACATGGAGCATCGTCCTCATTGGATCTGGTTGGCATTGAGTGCTTTATATTTCGTCAGCGCGTTATGGCTCATCGAGTATCCACATCAGAAAAAAGCCATCTTCATCCGAATCACAGCCATGTCAATGATTATGGCTCCATGGGGATTTATTGCGCCTGAATTGGGCCGCGAAGTGCCTGCATCAAGTTCATCAATAGGAACTCACTCAATGGAAATAAGCGTCCCCTAATGGTGGTCGCAAAAGACATTTTTCAATTAGCAAAACGCCCATGCAACGAAAGTTACACAGGCGAATAAATCAGCGTTCTCAAACGCCAAAGCGTTAAAGTTCTTGAGTTATGAAAGCAAAGGTTCCACGGGTCAGTTTAAGTGCAGTAGATTGGTCAACACTTGGTCGACGTATCCCTCCCATTCTGGCAGATCAGCGATAGGAAGAATCGCGTTCACACGATTGTTGCGGCGGCTGTATATCGCTTCTACATAAAATCCATTCAAGTCGAAAATACATAGGATGTAACGGTTTTCTACGATGCGCTGTGCAAGGCAAATTCCGTGGTCCCACATATAATTCGTTTTTTCATCAAGTGGGAGTCGGTTGAAAGATGTCAAATCCATGATCTCAGGGTATAAGTCGTTTGAGCATGATTACGTCTAGACTCAGAAAAAGGTTTCAAAAAAGGAAATTCCCTGCTTTATCTTTCCATCATGAATGCTGTTGAATTGATTGAATGTCCCAGGGACGCTATCCAAGGATGGCCGCGGTTTGTATCAACCGAGGATAAACTAGGCTACTACAGGGCTTTACTGGGCGTTGGCTTCGATGGTATCGATATGGGAAGCTTTGTGTCCCACAGGGCTGTTCCACAAATGGCCGATACACGTGAAGTAATCAACCGATTGCACGACGAAGGACTATTGGACCGTGTAACGCGAATCCTGACAGTAGTTGCCAATGAGCGAGGCGCTATTGATGCAGCCCAAGTCAACGGTGTTACAGACGTAGGCTTTCCGCTAAGCCTTTCTGAAACATTCCAACAAAAAAACACAGGGACAAGTATAGATGAAGCTTGGAAACGGCTTGATCGCATAAAGCACCACTCCACAGGCAAGGGCCAGAGCCTCATCGTTTATTTGAGCATGGGGTTTGGCAACCCTTATGGTGAAGAATGGAGCCCACAGATATTGGCAGACTTCATCGGCGATCTGAACGAACGCGTTCAGCCCAATGTCGTGGCGCTCAGCGATACCGTTGGAACGGCTAATCCTGAAATGATATCTGCTGCATTTTATACAGCAATACCAAATTTTCAGGAAATACATTTTGGGGCTCATCTTCATGCAAATCCACATGAGGTGCATTCTAAACTACATGCAGCTTACGACGCGGGTTGCCGAAGATTTGATGGAGCTCTGAGAGGCATTGGCGGCTGTCCCATGGCGCAAGATGAACTTGTAGGAAATATTCCTACTGAGCAAATAATCGCTTTTTTCGAGGAGAAAAAAATCTGGGAAATCAAAGACAGCAGGGCTTGGGAACATGCTATGAGTATCGCTGTAGATCTTTTTGCTTTAGAAGTCTGAGCAAAAAAAAAGCCTCAATTGAGGCAATATTCAAACAAGTTCACTTCGAACTTATGTCGGTGCATATAAATCTGTTCGAACTTATTAATGTCGATGTGGATGCGGTAGTGTTTCATAGCAGAGAGTAAGTTCTCTCCTCTACGATATTTATCGATAAATAGTTTCAAAACATCGACAAAAACACCAAAGCATTAGCCAGTTACAACAAAGGCCAATGCCAGCCCGCCAATGGTGACTGCCATCTTGTTACGATTGAAGCGGTGCCCGTCTCCTGTCTCGAATAAAATCGTCGTGCTAATATGAAGCAAAATACCGATGAGCAAACCACCAGCGTATTGAGGCAACAATTCGGCAACAGTTCCACCCGCATGCAAGATTAAATCATACAGAAGCATGCCGAGCATAGGAGTCAACCCGAAGAATGCGAGAGCGAGCCATTGCGAAGAACGTTTAACACCAAACGCATCCAATAGCCCCATCAAAACCAACGCCACCGGAAACTTGTGTAAAATCAATCCCAACAACAATGTCGCATCTACTGTTTCCATTCCTGTCAAATGCACATGTCCGGTGTGATCGTGGTGCGCATGTTCATGCGCACCATGGCCATCACCACTAAGAGGCATGGATTCAATAAACGCATGCAAGCACAAACTAATGTACATGGCCCAAGGCATTTTCCCGGAGGGACTATCCGATTCATGATGATGCCCATGCTCTATGCCCTGAGACAAATACTCGAGCATGCCTTGCAACAGAAAGCCCAGGACTACAATATAACCAGCGTTGGGATTGAGCGCATAGGCCTCTGGCACCAGGTGATTGAAAATAATGCCGATTAGAAACGCTCCACCAAAAGCCAAGATAAGGTTGAGGTGACTGCGAAGCAGTGACCCAAAGCGGTCATAAATTGCCGCTCCAGCAATAGCAATGAAAAACAATATTAAACTGGCGATCCACATAGAAATTTATTGGGCAACAATGATACAGCGAGGACTGCTCTTGACCAAAGGAATCAAGTCATAATCTCCGAAAACTTCATCAAATTCAAAACCCGCTGAATGAAGCATCACCCTTAGGTATTCAGTAGAAAACGCTCTGACCCGTTCAACGTGCAGCTGCTTTGTCCCGGTAATATCCTCAAATTGAATTGATTTCTCTATCCAACCATCAGCGATTCGTCGGTTAATTTCAAAATCCACTTCACCCTTTCGAATGCGTTCATGCGACACTAAATCCGTTTGAACCTGCTCAAGATTTAAAAAATCCAACACAAAAGTTCCATCTTTTCTCAGCACCGTTCGAATCGCCTCTAGCGTTCGCAAATGTTCCTCTTCTGTTTCAAAGTAACCAAAGCTCGTGAACATCATCGTCACCACATCAAATGAAGAAGGCTGAAAGAGCGTATCAATCTCACGCATGTCACCACATACGAATCGCAACGAAGAAGAATAATCAACATGGAGCTGCTTTGCCGCTTGGATACTGTTGCTGCTCAAATCCAATCCAGTAACGTGGTGGCCTTCAGCCGCCATTGAAGCCGCATGTCGTCCCTCACCGCACCCAATATCCATAATTGTTTGATTCGAAGAAGCTAAAATTGATTGCTCTGAAAGCCGACGAATAAAACCACTTGCCTCTTCCTGAGAACGATGGCCGTAAAGCAAATGATATTCTCTTGTATTGAACCACTGCTTGAACCAGTCCGGATCGTTTTTCCACATGTATTTATTCATTACTCATTCAATCTTCACCGCTAAGTTCGTATCTATCTCGTTACTTTGAGTCATGTCTGTTGCAAACCCAACCGAAATAGGTCCACGCGATTTACGTGCGGCGTATAATTTGGACGCTGGGCAAGCAAAGGCTCTGGAGTTTCTTTGGCGTGGGAATGTTCAAGAGTCCACAACGGCCTTCGTTTTAGAATGGATGGAGCATCGACTAAATGAATTGAAGGCCGAGTCATTGCAAAAAAAACGCATTCTTCGCGTTGCTATTGAAATCCTCCAAAACTTACACCACCACGCACAATCGCCACATGAAAGCATTTCATTTGAAGTGGTAACGAATCACTCATCAACCTGGTGGATTCGATCGGAAAATGCGATCACCTCTGAACAGGAAAGTTACTTGCAACAAACGCTCAATGCATTGAGCGCTGCCCACCCCGATCTATTGAGAACGATGCAAAGGGATAAGATTGCCCATCAGGAGCGAAGCGAACATGGTGGAGGCGGCGTCGGTCTAAATGAACTGATCCGAAAAAGTCTGGGACAAGTTTATGTTGAGTTTACTAGTTATAATGACTTTGAAAGGCGTGTTGTTTTTATCACAAAACTAGAATTGAAATGAGCGAAATATTACTTGAAATGACGGCGAAAACGCCGGAGGTAAAATTTTCAAAAAATCCGATCTCGATGTCCTTAAAAGGACGTTCAATTCCAGAAAACTCGATTGATTTTTACAAACCATTGCTTGAATGGGTAGAATCAAATGTTGGAGAAAGTGAGAGTAGCGTGGCCATCTCGGTCAAGCTTGAGTATTTCAATACAAGTAGCAGCAAATGCCTAATGGATTTGTTTAAGCGCATTGAAAAAGTTGCGCCTCAAGCAAGTGTTGACTGGTATTACGAGGAAGAAGACGAAGACATGCTCGAAGCAGGTGAAGACTATGATGCGATCATTGACATTCCTTTCCGATTGATTGCGACGACAGCCTAGGAATTATTCCATCGATCTGCCCCATCCGAGTCGCTCTGGAATACGATTCGCCAAGGCCATATACATCAGAAGTACCATGGTCCATAAAACCAACCGGTTAAATACTGTAGTGCTCATCTCCACGCTAGCAAATTGCTTTATCGGTGCATAAAACGGTGCGTCCCACGCCTGTCGCCCCATGGGCAACTGATGGATAAATGACGTTTCCTGTACCAAGCCGCGGTCAGTCAAAGAAACCCGGCGTGTTCGATCTGTTTGCATGACCCACGAATGCAAGGCTGCATTATGGTACTCGTCCTTAAGCTCTTTTAAATCCACCTCTTGAGACATTGCTCGCCGTATGGAATCGCGTGTTTGAAATGCAAATTTGTATGAGGCCTTAAATGCTTCCCTTAACTCACTTGGAGTTGCTATTGAATCCGTTTCGTACCCCCAAGAAGCCAGCTCCATTTTTGCCGAGTGAAACTCTTCATTGCGCAATTTAGAATCCTTGAGATCTAGAAAGGATTTGTACCAAAAATCACGTCGCCAAGCAGACCTCTCCAATTCGTCTTCACAGGCCATAAAGGGAGAATCCGCTTTGTTGTTGCGAGCTAAATCCACGGCAATGCCTTCAAACCCCCACCTCGAAGCCATGAGATTTCCGATCCAAGGGACACGATCAACTTGGGTAAAGGCAGGATTGAATCGGTCAAAACGAATGATAGCTCCTCCAAATATAATTTGAGGAATGATCAGCAAAGGAATCATAATGTATATCGTCTTAGCGGAGCGCATCGCCGAAGACAAATTGAGTCCCAATAAATTGGCAAACGCACTGAGGCTAAATAAGGTCAAAAACATCGTGCCAAATGCATCTGGTATCTCCAATATTAAAATCGAAATTGATGCATACATAAAGCTTTGAACAGCCGAAAGACCAAACATCAATGCTATTTTAGAAGTCAAGTATGCGTTCCAATTGAGCTTTAAAAACCTTTCTCTTTTGAGAAGCGGACGGTCCCTGAAAATTTCTTCAGCGCTAAAACTGAGGCCTAAAAACAATGAAACAATTACCGAAATAAATAGAAACTGTGGAAGGTTTTCACTCAAACGATAAGAGTAAGCTGCTCCTCCATCTTGAAATCGCGTAAACGTTGCCAAAAACAGAGCCAATAATGGAGCCTGTAACAGATTCATAAGGACATATTGCCGATTGCTTCGTTTCGCTTTAAAGTCACGGCGCCAATAAACACTCCACTGTTTCCACCAAGCCGGAGCTTGCAAGGAAACGGGCATCTCTACAATTGGCTCATTCACCTCCACTCCATTGCTGATAAGGACATTGTAAAAGTCAAACCATTCTTCCGGTGAAACCCGTCGGTTCTCTGTGACTTGACCGTACTCATCAACCATACACGATTCAATGATCTCGAAAATTGATTCCGGATTCACTGTTCCGCAATCCCTACAGACCAAATCTGTGGACTGAACCTGGTTGGACAATTGCTTGAAATAAGCAAGACTCTGCAACGGATTCCCTTGAAATACTGGATAACCTCCAGAATCAAGTAAAAGCAATCGATCAAATAGCTTAAAAATATCTGAACTAGGTTGATGAATGACCACAAAAATCAACTTACCACGCAAGGCCAATTCCTTTAACAAATCCATGATTTGCTCACTGTCGCGGCTAGACAAACCACTGGTAGGCTCATCAACAAAAAGTACGGAAGGTTCACGTATCAGTTCCAAAGCAATGTTCAAACGCTTGCGCTGACCACCAGAAATTGTTTTGTCCATAACGGAACCCACACGCAGATGACGAATGTCCCATAGGCCCAAGTTTTTAAGCGTTTGATTCACTTGAGAATCGATGTCCTCTGACCGCCAGCCACCCAAGCTCAATTCTGCGCTGAAGCGAAGATTTTCGTGAACCGATAGTTCTGAGATCAAGACGTCATCTTGGGCAATGTGACCTATAAGACCTGTGGATGCATTCGAGTGGCGATAAATGCAGCGACCATTTAATAGAACCTTTCCGAATGTTGGCTCTTGAGATCCATTAAGAATATTAAGAAGAGTAGATTTACCCGAACCACTCGATCCCATGATACCGATTAGCTCTCCTTCTGAAGCCTCAATGGTCATTGGTCGCAAAGCGGGTTCAGCAGGATATTTGAAGAAATGAGCAATATCAAGCGCACTAAATGTGATGCGATCATTGTCTGCAGTTTGCAAAGATCCATGCTTAAGTACATCACTAAAAAACAATGAGTGACCATTTGAATCTTTCACAACGCTGCCTTGGGTCATTGCCAAACAACATCCCGTTGCGACGCCAATACCATTCAAACGCAAATCACCCCGTTCAAGATCCTTGATGAAGAACATGTCCTCGACCGAAGTGCGACAAACAAGCAATGGAGTCTCGTCATGTCCAGGACTAATCTCAACAGAAAAAATAGCCCCTCCTGCCATCTCAAAAGGGAGGGCTTCATCCAAAGAATCAATTTTTGTCAAATTCTTTACATTGCTCAGGTCGCTATCAAGAAGATTCAATGCTTGACCTACCGCATTCAAAAAACTATCAGAGTCATCAATCGTTCCTGTCGTTTTGGCCAGTTCCGCCAATCGAGTAAAAACAACCAATCGATCCTTGGACGTCAACTCTCCTTTGATTTGATTGCACAGAACCAATAATTTCACAGAAAGCTTGGACCGACGTTTTGCGACCAAAGTCTCATCCACAGAAGAAGGCATCTTCCGGTTAAACTTCACAAGTGCTTCGTCGTAACGCTTGAGGTAATCCTCTGTAACGAGCCGCGATAGCCGTCCTAACAAGTAACGACTTGCTGCCTGACGCCCGAGCATTGCCTCCCTTGCGCTTCTTCCAGCAGCAAAGAGTGCGAATAATCGCATTAACGCATCGAGTATACCGGTAGTCATCATTGTGACCCAATACGAAACTTAAATCAAAAAGGTTACGGAGCTTTGGCGTTAGAATTGCCTTTCATAACACCCTTTATCAGGGTTACCGATAATTCGTGGGTTTCCATCTAAATCAACGGGAATCGAAAATTGACTAAAAGAACCGTCCCAAAGCGAATTATTGGAATCGATGTGGAAGTCACGCGAGGTCACAGAAACAAAAGGAGGAACCTGATCCTGCGTGCAGTTCTCTAAAATCGCTTGAGGAAATTCTTCGTCGTCCACATCAATTGCGGAATGCCTTATAATAGGATCCACAGGTGGATTTAAAATACTCACCACGAGCTCGTCAAAATCAGTTAATGCATAGTTATTTCCCCAGAAAATACAATTATTAAATATACTTCCAGCAAGAGAACGTTGTTGAATCTGACCGTTGATATCCTCGTACCAATCTGTTATCAGCACGGATGGAGCCTGACGGACCCCCTGAGACCAATAGTTCACAAAGGAACAATGGTCCAAGCGGTAAGTGCCGCCAAGCGTAAATGCGGCTGTCGTTTGACCACAATCGTAAAAAAGGTTGTTATACCCATCAATTGTCGCGCCTTGCGCTAGCAAGCCTATGGCACTCATGTTATGAATTTGCGTGTTTTGAATAGTAAGAGCGGCTGCCGAAGAAGTTCCAGCAGTATCCACCTGCAAGCCTATGGTTCCATTCTTTAATATCGCATGCCGTATTTCACAATTAACGCCTCCAAAAAGCCAGATTCCACCGCGTTGAGCAGTGACTTCTTCCACACCGTATTCCGTTTCAAATTCAAAACTCAATTCAATCCCCCACTGTCCCGCATAATCCTCGTACCCTTCATCCAACCGATCACCTTGAAAAACAACCTCCTCCCCCAATTGACCGGCGATATTGAGGGTTGACTGATACACAAGCAATCCTCCACCATCGTGCACATGAACTTGGGTTCCCGGCAAAATGGTCAAGGAACAGCCGGGTTCTACTTCGACAATTCCATAAATAACATGAGGCAAGTCTGCCGCCCATGTTTCCTCACAAGAGGGCAGGGCATTGATCTCTCCCAATCCTCCATGAAAATATGCGTTTTGACCCCAAGCGGCCAAAGTCACCTTTTGTTGATTCCCATTGGTCACGAATTGAATGCAATCTTCAATAACAAATGGCAGGCTGCCCATGGTTGGATCTACAGTAACCTCAATGAAAATCCAAAGACTATCCTCTGCAAGGATTGGCCAATTGTCGACGGATGGACCTACCGCTCCGTCAACGTTGATACGAAAGGCAGATTCCTCACCTCCTTCTAAGAAGATCTCGTCAATTAATACAGCACTCCCATTAGGGTTATAAACCTTTAGAGGGAGCGTAACGGAGCCCACTGTTGCAAACACCGTGTCAAAAAGAATCGTATCCGCTGAAAACTGCAATGACAAACTCGAATCGTCAGAATACGTGACTTTTCCGCACCCCGAAACCATGGCAAGAGCCGAGGCAAAAAGCAATCCGGCAACGGCAATTGCCAATCTATTCCGAGTTAAAAACAAAAATTCCATTTCCATTGGTAGTAAGGAACAAAGTCCGTTCAAAGATGCTACAGTTTGCATTCAAAACGAAAATAGGATTGAAGAATTGTACATCCAGTATTGAAGGCATCGAAGGACCATCACTTAAGTCAAAAAAAGCCATGCTCCCGGAAGGATGCATGGCTTTTTTTTAAATACAATACAACGAAACTTACCCCAAATAACTTTTCAGAATACGGCTTCTACTTGTATGCTTCAGTCTTCGGATAGCCTTCTCTTTGATCTGTCTAACACGCTCGCGGGTCAAATCAAAGCGCTCACCAATTTCTTCGAGTGTCATCGGGTGCTCACCATTCAAACCGAAGTAAAGTCGGATAACATCCCCTTCCCGAGGAGTTAACGTGCGCAGAGATCGTTCAATTTCCTTTCGCAACGATTCCGTCATCAAATCCGTGTCAGGCGCTGGAGTATCCCCCGTTCGCATCACATCATACATGTTGCTTGAGGACTCATCACCATCCTTCAAAGGAGCGTCCATGGAGACGTGCCGCCCTGCATTCTTCATGCTCTGCTTCACCTCGTCCAATGTCATGTCCAGCGTCTCGGCCAATTCAGCTGCCGTTGGAGGCCGCTCAAATTCTTGTTCCAAACGAGCAAACGCCTTGTTGATTTTGTTGATCGAACCAATCTTATTCAGTGGCAAACGAACAATTCGACTTTGCTCTGCCAATGCTTGCAAAATGCTCTGACGAATCCACCAAACCGCATAAGAAATGAATTTAAAACCTCGCGTTTCATCAAAACGCTGTGCAGCCTTGATCAAACCCAAGTTCCCCTCATTGATCAAGTCTGGCAACGAAAGTCCCTGATTTTGATATTGCTTAGATACGGAAACCACAAAACGAAGATTGGCTTTGGTAAGTTTCTCAAGAGCAACTTGATCGCCCTTTTTAATCCTTCGCGCTAATTCGACCTCTTCCTCAGCGGTGATCAAATCAACTCGTCCAATTTCTTGAAGGTATTTATCCAACGACGCGGTCTCACGGTTGGTTACCTGCTTTGTAATTTTAAGCTGCCTCATTTATTGGATGCCTTTTTAATCAATTCTACGTAAGCTTCTAATATCTACTCTAAGCCTCGAACAGGTTACTCCGAATCCGAAGATGAACCTTCTTCGCGTCTTGGCCCACGATCTCGGCCTCGGTCGCTACGCGCCCCTCGGTCTCGATCTCCACGCCCTCCTCGGTCTCGATCTCCACGATCTCCACGAGAGCGTTCTGGACGCTCAACATATCCTTCGGGTTTTGGCATCAACACCTTTCTACTCAACTTAATCTTTCCGGTTTTGTCATCACGTCCAACAACTTTGAACTTGACTACTTCACCTTCTTTCAGGATATCTTCAACGCGATCAACCCGATTCCAATCCAATTCTGAAACATGGAGCAAACCATCTTGCCCTGGAATTATTTCAACAAATGCGCCGTATGGCATAATGCTTTTGACCTTTCCTTCATACTCTTCACCGATTGAAACGGTCGGAGGGAAAGCAATCGCTTTAATTTTCGCAACAGCCGCTTCAATGGCAGATTTATTGGATGCTGAAATTTCTACAATTCCCTTTCCATCAACGTCTTCAATACTGATAACCGTTTCGGTATCCGCCTGAATTTCTTGGATGATCTTACCCCCTGGGCCAATGATAGGACCAATAGATTCACCAGGAACTTGTAAGGCAACAATACGAGGGGCGTGATCTTTGTAATCTGCTCGAGGCTCCGAAAGGCTGTGAAGCATTTCACGGCGAACATGATGACGACCTTCTCGAGCCTGTTCCAGAGCTTCGCGCAATTGTTGGAAACTCAAACCTTTGATCTTGATATCCATCTGACAAGCAGTAATACCCTTCTCCGTTCCAGTGACTTTGAAGTCCATATCGCCAAGGTGATCTTCGTCACCTAAGATATCAGAGAGAACAACATATTTGCCAGAGTCCTTATCTGTAATCAAACCCATGGCAATTCCAGATACAGGTGCCTTGATTGGAATGCCGCCATCCATCAGCGCCAGTGTGCCTGCGCAAACTGTAGCCATTGAAGATGAACCATTGGATTCCAAAATCTCACTTACCAATCGGATAGTGTATGGGCACTCGTCAACCGGAGGAAGAATTGGCTTCAGAGCGCGCAGCGCAAGGTTGCCGTGTCCCACCTCTCTTCGACTTGTCCCACGCAATGGACGCTCTTCTCCAGTTGAAAACGGAGGAAAGTTGTAATGCAATAAGAATTTCTCAGTCTTTCGAATCAAAGCACCGTCGATCAGTTGCTCATCTAATTTTGTCCCAAGTGTAAGAGTTGTCAATGACTGTGTCTCACCACGTGTGAAAATTGAACTCCCGTGAGTACCTGGCAGGTAATCCACTTCTGTCCAAATCGCGCGAATATCGGTTGGCTTTCGTCCGTCCAATCGGGTGTTTTCATTGAGCAACAAATCCCGAATAGCTTTCTTCTGAACAGCGCTAATGTACTGACGCAGCATGAAAGCCTTCTCGCTTCGCTCTTCTGAAGTGAGAGTTTCCATGAACGAATCTTTCAAGGATTTGAATGAGGCTTTTCGCTCTTCCTTCGTTTTTCCGTCTTGAGCAGCTTTGTAAAACGCATCGGTCAATGCAGCGTTTACACGTGAACGCAAATCTTCGTCATGGTTTTCATGGGAATATTCACGCTGAACGCCATAGTGACCCGTGCTTTTCGCCAAAGCTATTTGCGCTTCACATTGCGCTTGTATTGCCTTGTGAGCCGCTTCGATGGCGTCAACCATTTCGTCTTCACTCACCTCAGACATTTCACCCTCTACCATGACAATGCTGTCCATGCTTCCGGCAACCATCATATCCATATCTGCACTCTCGAGTTCTGTGCGCTGAGGATTGATGACGAACACACCGTTGATTCGTGCTACTCGCACTTCTGATATCGGACCGTCAAAAGGGATATCACTTACTGCCAAACAAGCAGAAGCAGCCAAGCCTGCGAGGCTATCCGGCAACACTTCAGCGTCAGACGACATCAATTGAATCATCACTTGCGTTCCCGCGTGATAATCTGACGGAAATGTGGGCCGCAATGCGCGATCCACCAATCGCATAACTAGAACTTCCGTATCCGATGGACGTGCTTCACGCTTGAAGAATCCACCTGGGAAACGTCCTGCCGCTGCATATTTCTCGCGGTAATCTACCGTAAGTGGTAAAAAGTCCATGTCCTCACGCACTTCATGCGAAGAAACTGCTGT
>DDEH01000027.1:46078-64041 GCA_002336085.1 Flavobacteriales bacterium UBA1959
AGTGTGATCTCACGCCCGTTGCCGAGATCAATGGTTTGGTTGTGTACCGTATAATTCATCTTTCTATATGTGCATCATTTGCTCCAGGCTCCAATGAGCCTGGGCGTAAAAAAAAAACGAAAAAGGCAATGGTATACAACCGATTGCCTCTCTCGTTTTCATAATTTCATAATTATCGACGTAAACCGAGTTTGGATACAATCTCACGGTATCGTGTGATGTCCTTTGTAGAGAGATAATCCAGCAACTTACGTCGCTTTCCAACAAGCATAATCAATGAACGTTGGGTGTGAAAATCTTTTCGGTTTTTCTTCAAATGCTCCGTAAGGTGAGCGATTCGGTAGGAGAACATGGCAATCTGCGCTTCTGAACTGCCTGTGTCCTTGTCATTTGCTCCAAATTCGGCAAAAAACTCTTTCTTTTTGTCTGCTTCTAAGTAGTACATGTCGAAATCATTTAGATGTTCGTGATGTTAATAATTCCGCAAAGATAGTCCTTCTCTCGTTGGTTAACAACGCAACATCAAGTTTTATCCTCGCACCTGATTTCCATTTGAAAATCACATGTCAAGATCGAGCTATCTCTGGGGCATCGTACATCGCCTTGAGATTGAATGCTATTTGGTCTTTCAAATTTTTACGTTCAACAATTGCATCCAAAAAACCATGCTCAAGCAAAAACTCTGATCGCTGAAAACCTTCCGGCAAATCCTTTCCAATGGTCTCCTTAACCACACGTGGCCCTGCAAATCCGATCAACGCATTGGGCTCTGCAATATTAATGTCACCCAACATCGCAAATGAAGCTGTGACTCCGCCAGTCGTAGGATCTGTCAATAAAGAGATATATGGCAATCCAGCTTTTGCAAGCAAGGATAATTTGGCACTCGTCTTTGCCATTTGCATCAAGCTTAGTCCTGCCTCCATCATCCGAGCACCTCCAGACTTGCTGATGCAAATAAAAGGACATCCCTTCTTTAATGCCAGGTCTATGCCACGGGCAATTTTCTCACCGACTACACTTCCCATAGATCCACCGATAAATTGGAAGTCCATGCAGCTGATGACAACAGCGACACCATTAAGATCTCCTGCTGCTGTTCGCAACGCATCCGTCAAACCGGTTTTCTTTTTAGCAGCCTCAAGCCGACTTGCATACGTTTTCGTATCACTGAATAACAACGGGTCTTCGCTGGCAATCTTTGGCGCTATTTCGCGGTACTTGCCTTCATCAAAAAGAAGCGCAAAATATTCTTCACTGCCTATTCTATCATGATGTCCGCAGTAGTTGCAGACATGCAATCGATCCGCATGCTGCTGCGACGTCACGACAGTTTTGCAATTAGAACATTGGTGCCAGGCTCCTTCCGGGATCTCCTTTTTGTCCGTGCTCTTTGTAGTGATCCCGTCTTGTATTCGCTTAAACCATCCCATGGTGTATCAAATTTCTCGGCTAAGTTAGATGCATTCTCGTAACAGACGCTCAAAAAGGATAACCAATGCCCAAGTGCAATGCACCATCCAACCGTTCTGTCGATAACCAGCGCGATCCATCCGGACGCGTGGGATCATGAAGCCGAAGCGATCCGTCCAATCGGAACACAAAGAACTCAAAGTCCAATCGCATGCCCACTCCTGCTCCCCATGCCAGCGACTTAAAGTCAAAGTCCAATGCCTCATTGGAAGCAACGGAACCAGCCTTTTGAAGCCAGACGTTTCCCACGTCAGTAAATAAAGCCATCTCCAACACCTGAGTCATTGACTTCCGTGCTTCAAGAGAGCACTCCCCTTGCAAGTCGCCCAAACCAGCAATAAAGCCTCCTTCAAAGTTTTCTGGATTACCAAAACCAGGGCCAAGGTCTCTTGCGTTCCAACCCCGCAGCCCGTTTGCTCCCCCAGCAAAAAATGAGCGATCAAATGGTATGCCATTGAAGTTGGATCCATTTACTGCCCAGCCGCCTCGTGCCCTTCCGTGCCATGAAAATCCGTTTCTTTTTCTACGGTCCAGCTTCCATATCCACTCTGCCTCTGTCCGAAAATAGTGCGCAAACGGAATATTACCGAGCAGCCGCTGACCTGCTTCATTGGTTTCCCATTCCCAAGCATTGGCCAATCTTTTCAATGCCCAACCCGTCCATTCCGCCTGAATCCTAAATGTTCCCGAAAGGCGTCGAGATACCGACCAATCCGATCGCCAATCCACACGAGACAAAAGAGATGCATAGTCTTGAAAACGCGCAGTAAGAAAAGGATTCAATTGCGCATCCAACCAACCCTGAAAATTCTTTTCATTCTCAATCTTTGTCCTTCTTAATTCCAAAATATCCACCCGGATCTCACTCATGCGGCGGGGATTTTCGATGAAATGGAATCCCCATTTTAATATCAGAGAGTTCTGGGCATATTCAGGTCTGTTTTCCCGGGCCCAATTGAAAGCAAAGTCTGTTCGCGCTCGATTTGATGGGCGCAAACTCGTCAGCGCGAGCGGTGGAATTCCAAGTGCAGAGTAATGCGCTTCAACCGACCATGTTGCACTGTTGGGTACCAAGTAAGCGTTGGAATAACTAAAAGGCCGTGTAGACGTCAATCCCCCGGAAACATGCACATCCCATTCGTCACCACGTCTCCTGGCCAAGCGATCCATCAATGACCAGCTTAGAATCGGACCATACCTCGCATCGGTGCGTGTCATATCGATCGCCGTAGTCATTCCGAATCGTTTTGCCGAGTGAAGAATCACGTTAACGTCGTAAACCAATTCATCACTTTCGATCCCGTTGAATGCACCGGGGATGTCAACACGGGAAATGCAAGGAAGCTCCGTGAGCCGAAGTTGCGTGTCATGGAGCACCTTCTCGTTGAAACGCATGTTCTTCTCAATCGACATCAAAAAACTTACCACATCAGGATCCAAAAGAGAATCTTGCCCTTCGCCATCAAAGGACCAAGTGACTTCTCCAAAGCGCGCCTGCTTGTGCCGCTTAGGCTGTCCGTCGCTCAATTTTCCATCCGGCGAAATCTCGATTTCCACTCGAACTTGACGATCATCACGTAGAAACAACGTGTCAGCCAAAAAATTCACATGCGAAGCTTGAATTGAGGCAAAACCCAAGTTTCGCAGGTCTCGTGCGATGCGATTGCGCTCGGCCTCCAATACGTCGACAGCGAAAGCATCTCCCTTTTGCATCAACGTATTCGAGCGCCATGGATAGCGAGATAAATTAGCATTTGTATCCGACCAGGAAACACTTCCCAACGTCCAGAGCATTCCAGGGGCAAGGTCATACACTACTCGTGCGATTCTATGCCTCGAGAGATCAGTAGAGGCGATGCATGTAGCATCCAGGTATCCCATTTGCTTGCAAATAAATTCAATGTTGAGCGCGGTTCGATCAATCAATGCCGAATCGAATCGAGCGGGAGCTTCTCCAATTCGCTCCGAAAGCCACCAGCGAATACCTCCTTCGGATCTTCCATTTTGTTCTCTATTCGCAATTGTTGTCTCGAGCGCATTCCTTCTGATTAGCCCATGCAATCGCATTGGAATGCGAATGCCCAAAAAATTCGTGTTCGGAGCAATCCGGAATCCAGATGAAAACGCATCAATTTCGATGGCCTTATTCAGGTTATCCGGCAACTTAATTTCTTGCTTTGCCAAAAACACATCATCATTATTCATCTGACGCAGTGGTGAACATCCAACCGATGCGATGAGCAGAACAGCTAGGGGATATGCATACCTTCGCCGAACCGAAACAGTCACCATGATCCGCGAAGACATCTTAAGAATCAAATCCCTGAGTAAACGAAGCGAGCGCGAAGCGCTAAAACAATTCGTAACAGAGGGAGTGAAAAACATTGCTGAGTTGGCGTCGAGCCCTATTGATGTAGAGCAAATTTACTATACACAAGACCTGGAGGAACATGTTCCCGAGCAACTTAACGATATTTCAATTGCAGTGAGTTCAAAATCGATGGAGCGTATTTCACAAATGAAAACGCCACCAGGAATCTTAGCCGTTTCCAAGATCCCTGAAACAGACGTTGAATCTTCATTGGATAAAATGCAGCAAAGCAAATTTCCCTTTGCCCTTGTTGCTGATGGAATACAAGACCCCGGAAATCTAGGAACGCTCATTCGTTCTGCCGACTGGTTTGGAATGAAAGCAATCTTTGTCACGGAAAAAACCACTGACGCCTGGTCAATTAAATGTGTGCAGGCATCTATGGGCTCCATTTTTAAAGTCGCAATCTTGCCTTGGTCCGAAGACCTAAAAGAGGCGCAAAAACATCTGAAAAACTACGCCATGGACATGGATGGCGAGTCCTTTTACGGCATCAATTGGGAACCTGGATTGATTTGGGTCGGTTCGGAAAGCCATGGTCTGCAGAAGGCACTGGATGTCTCGCACGAAAAAATCACCATTCCTCGGGCAGGAAGAGCAGAATCGCTCAATGCCGGCGTAGCTGGATCCATCGTTTGCGCGGAGATTTCTCGAGCTTTCAAAGGCTAATCCTTCATCCTCAGGCAACGGCCTCTTCTACTGCACAAGCATGATTCAATAGCGGGGTGGCTGTTATTTGACACCATTTCATTCGAATCTGTTCCGTTGAAAAGGGCAAATCTCGCATAGAACCAACGATTGACTTGAGCCGTTTTTCGCAGCGTTCACTTATTTCATTTGACACCTCGTCTGGCCTCCAATCTGTTGGCCATTGCACAGGGAGCGCATTCGTTGCTTCAAGCAACTGCGACGCCGCCCAATGTTGCGCTGGCCACTCCTTCATCGCTGCGTGAATACTCTGATCCATCAAATTGGCCATATGCACAGCTGGTCGCATGCCCTCAGGTGGTGCTTTCCAGTTCAAAGGTTCACAAAATGCAACATGCACAGATCCTTTGAAGCCAAAAAGTCCTTGCTTCATGCTTCGTTCATCCTCGCCTGCCTTCTTTTCGTAAGATCCATCATTCAATTCTTGAAGCAATAACTCCCTGACTTTCATTCCATCACAAGGATCCCATTCATAACTCAAACTCACTGGATGCACCCTCATGGCATTCCAATCATCACCATCTTTTTGATTCACAAGCATCCGAATGAGCGCAGGCGAAGTACGATCGTTCCCATCTTTGGCCCTTCCTTCACGATGCGCTAACCACAAACTCGAACGTTGATTGAGAATAACATGGCGAGCGTAAGAAGCAACCTCAGCGCTACTCATGAGCTGTTCCCGTGGCGTACCTCCTCTACTCACAATAAAACTTTTATTCAAACGCACGAGGGCTTCAACCCACGAAGTCTCTAACAAGTTGCTTCCAATTCCAATTTGTGTCGTTGGATGATCAAGAGAAAGAAGTCCCATATTGATCAACGAAGGATCTAAAACGATATCCCTATGGTTCGAAATCAACAATGCCCCATGAGAATCAAAGGATTCAGGAAAAGAAAAAGTAACCTCATCGGCTGTAATGTCAAGCACTTTTTGCACAAAAGGCTTGGAAACTCTAGACTGGAACTCCTCAACGCTCTCTATGGAAGAAATGCCATCAATTAGTTCCGCAGAGTCGGCTTCTCCTAAAAAAGGAGAAAGTTGAGCCTTCCAGTCCAATGCATTGAGAAAAGTCCGCACGGCTGCTGGAACTTCCTCTTTTGCGAAAGGCCTCATATGAGCAAATTTGTCCTCCATGTTTCGGGCGCAATTTAGTCAACCTAAATTTGGCACATGACATTTACAGATCTGAAGCTGACAAGGCAATTCCTAAACGCCGTCGAAGACGCTGGATATGACAAGCCGTCACCCATCCAAATCAAGGCAATTCCTGCGCTGCGTTCGGGACAAGATGTCATTGGCATCGCGCAAACAGGAACAGGCAAAACGGCTGCATTTTTGTTGCCGTTGCTCCAACACCTAAAGTATGCTCAACACACTGAACCTCGCGCACTTGTAGTAGCGCCAACCAAGGAATTAGCTCTACAAATTCACGCTGAAGCGCTCAAGTTTGCATCGTACACTGACCTCAGAATTCAAGCAATTTACGGGGGCATCGGACCGAAGGTCCAAATTGAACGACTTCAAGCTGGTTGTGATCTCATCATTTGCACACCGGGAAGGTTTATCGAGCTTTACAGTCACGGTCATCTAGCCACAAAACGGATCAAACACCTCGTATTGGATGAGGCAGATCGAATGATGGACATGGGGTTTATGCCTCAATTGCGGCAAATTCAAGAGATTATTCCAAATAAGCGGCAAAACATGTTGTTCTCCGCAACCTTTCCCAATCGAGTTGAGCGACTCGCTGATGAATTTCTTCTTTGGCCCACCCGCATCGAGGTTACACCTGAGTCAACTCCCGTTGCAACAGTTCGGCAATTGAAATTAGAATTGCCCAACCAACGAACAAAAATTGCTTTCATCGAATGGTGGATTACGCATCATTTGGGTGAGAAGCGCATGCTCATTTTCGCCCGCAAAAAAGAGGAAGCAGAAAGTCTTGCCAAATATTTGCAGCGATCGTTTGACTTTGAAATCCGAACAATTCATAGCAACAAAGGACAGAACTCACGGATCAATGCAATGGAAGATTTCAGATCAGGAGCCGTGCGGGTGCTTGTGTCGACGGATGTTGCCAGCCGAGGCATTGATGTACCCGAAACCGAAATGGTCATCAATGCATCCGTTCCAAGAGATCCGCACGAATATGTGCACCGCATTGGAAGGACGGGACGTGCGTTTCGCAATGGTACTGCATTAACGCTGAACGATCCAGCAGAAAGATATGCGCTTGAGCGAATTGAAGAACTCGTGGGCGAGCCCTTGGAACTCATTGAAGCACCGGAATCACTCGAAACTTTTGACACGCCAAAATTCGAGCGCCAATTGCAAGCACGCGAGATTGATAGCGAACTCCGCAAAAGAGACCCCAACTACCAAGGTGCGTTTCATGAAAAGAAAAAGAAAGGCAGTAAAGGAAAATCTACGAAATCAGGCAGGAAGTCGCGAAATTAGATTGTTCGGAAAGTCCGACCAAGAGATCAACCCTTCACCTTGCAGTATATAGCCCTCCTCAAAGCACATGATTGCTAGTCGTCCGTCATCAAGTGGCTGGACGTGCGTGTGAAAGTTGAAGTCAAATCCCTGCCTTCTCAGCCAAACGAACCGGCCCTCACCCGTCATCGTCGCTCTTCCTTTCTCCTTCAAAGTAACCAACAATGAACGATTGCGGATCAAGACCCGCTCTACGCTTTTAACAGTTTTGGCGTGCACATGAATCTTTCTGTGCTGGCGAACACGGCAAACGTCATTGCAGAACTTTTTATCCATTCTGCCTTTTAACATACTACCGCAGTCTTGGCAACGGCGTGTGGGGATTCTGAATATCATACCCACAAGAACATCCCTTTTAAAATACTAGTATTCTGTTATTTACAGAAGCGAAGCAGCAATTCATAGCTGCCGATTCTTCATACGGCGTTAGCCATTTCACCTACTAAGTTCACAAATAACTGAGTGAGCTTCGGTTCGGCTTTTTGTGCCAAGGCAATGACTTCGTCCAAGTTGAATGGTGCAAGGGAATCAGGATTGCATTCGTCGGTCAAAACGCTCACAGCGGCACAGGGCATTCCCATATGTACCGCTGCAATGACCTCTGGGACCGTGGACATGCCTACAGCATCTGCTCCTATGGTCCGAAGGTATCGATACTCCGCCTTTGTCTCCAGCTGCGGCCCCGCCACGCTAGCGTACACACCTTCGTGCAAGACGATGTTGCTCTGCTTGGCAATCTCCTTTAAGGTCGCAATCATAGCGGGTTCATAAGGCTCACTCATATCAGGGAACCGCGAGCCGAGCGTATATAAATTTTCTCCTCGCAAAGGCGTATCGGGCAGAAGATTGAGATGATCTGCAATCACCATCAGCTCGCCTTTCTTGAACTCGGGGTTCAAACTACCAGAAGCGTTTGAAATAAGGAGTGCATTGGCTCCAAGGATTTTTGAAATCCGAACAGGTTTCACCACCTGTTCCATGCTATATCCTTCATAATAATGGAACCTTCCCTGCCAGGCCAAAACCATTTTTCCATTGAGTTCCCCATAAATCAATTTCCCAAAATGCTGTTCCACCGTGGCAACTGGTAGATGAGGAATCTGGCTATAGCTCCATGTTTGATGCACATCAATTGCATCTACCAAACCACCAAGGCCGGTTCCAAGAACAATCGCAACATCCACATCACCAATGCCTCTCTCTTTCAAATAGTCAGCTGATTGCGTCAATTCCTCCAAAATATCCATGGCCTTCGTTTTTCACAAATCTATCAAAAACAGAATGCCGACCTTTGCAGCATTAGAGAAGAATTCCATTCCTCATGACTCAAGACCACTCAACACAATCCATTGCCGTAATAGGCGCAGGAGCTATGGGCTCAGGAATTGCACAAGTTGCTGCACAAGCGGGACATCCGGTAATTTTATTTGATAGGAGCACCAGTGCTTTGCAACGGAGTGAGCAGCAACTTCAGAAAATTGCAAAAAGACAGGTTGAAAAAGGACGCTGGTCAAACGAAACGTCAAAGACCATTCAACAGCTCATTACTCGGACCGAAGAGATAGAGAAAATTGCCGGTTGTATACTAATCATAGAGGCGATTGTAGAGGACTTCCAAGCCAAGACTTCCCTTCTGCAGATTGTGGAATCTCAGGTCGGAGCGGATTCAATCATAGCAACGAACACATCGTCTCTATCCGTGACTGCTATTGCAGGGCAATTAAAGCATCCCGAGCGATGCATTGGCTTGCACTTTTTTAACCCCGCTCCACTCATGGCACTGGTGGAAATCGTCCCCGCGCTGCAAACTGACAACGGTATCAAGCATCAATGCCATGAACTCATGTGTTCATGGGGAAAATCTCCTGTAATTGCCAAGGATACGCCAGGCTTTATCGTGAACAGACTAGCGCGGCCATTTTATGGTGAAGCATTGCGCATTGCGGAGGAAGGCCTCTATGGCCATGAAACGATTGATTCGGCCATGCGCGCAGTGGGATTCAGAATGGGGCCCTTCGAACTGATGGACTTGATTGGAAATGACATCAACTACGCTGTGACGTGCACGGTATTTGAAGCATTTTACTTCGATCCAAGATACCGACCGAGCCTGATTCAAAAGCAACATGTCGACGCTGGATGGCTTGGCAAAAAAACCAGCCGCGGTTACTACAATTACAATCCTGCTGGCTCTCGACTAGAATCAAACACAAATCAAATTGCCGAATCAGAGCATTCATTGATTATTTCCAATCGGATTGTCGCAATGCTCATCAATGAGGCTGCTGACGCACTTCGCTTGAACATCGCTCAAGAATCCGACTTAGAAATCGCCATGACGAAAGGTGTTAATTATCCCAAAGGTCTGTTAGCATGGGCGAATGAATGGGGGATCGCCAACGTATTGAAGGAATTGGAATATCTGCAGAAAAACTTTGGAGAAGAAAGGTATCGGCCTTCGCCCTTGCTGAAGCAAAAAGTAGAAGAAGGAACCCTATTTCACGTGTGACTAAGTGGTATAGGAATCCAAAAGTACCTCTAAAATTTCTGTTGCCGATTGGGTAATAGGAGTTCCTGGACCAAACACTCCAACCGCTCCCATTGCAAACAATGCTTCGTGATCCTTTGGGGGTATAACACCGCCAACCACCACCAAAATATCCGCACGGCCCAAAGACGCGAGTTCAGCAATTAAGGCCGGCACCAGGGTTTTGTGGCCTGCAGCCAAAGTGCTAATGCCAACGACGTGCACATCGTTGTCTACGGCCTGCTTTGCAACTTCCTCAGGAGTCTGAAATAACGCTCCTAAATCCACGTCAAAACCTACATCTGCAAAAGATGAAGCTACCACCTTAGCTCCTCGATCATGTCCATCCTGGCCCATCTTTGCCACCAAAATACGGGGCTGTCTGCCGACGGTTTTGGCGAAATCCCCGGCGAGCCGCACTACTTTTTGATATGTTTCTTCGCCTTCCATTGCTCGGGAAAAGATACCACTGACCTTTTGAGTTTTGGGACTAAAACGTTCAAAAACCCCCTCCAAGGCAAAACTAATTTCACCCAATGTTGCACGACTGCGTGCAGCATCTACCGACAATTGAAGCAGATTTCCGTTGCTCTTTGCGCCATCAACGAGGGCAGAGAGTGAGCGCGTTACTTCATCCATGCTTCGCGTTTCTTTGGTCCGATTGATTCGCGCCACTTGATCCATACGAACAGCAGACTGGTCTATTTCGAGAGTCTCAATGTCCTCCTCTTCTTCCAGAGCAAACAGATTCACGCCGATCAATCGATCTTGTCCACGGTCAATTCGCGCCTGTTTCTCGGCGGCAGCTGCCTCAATACGAAGTTTTGGTATGCCTTGCTCAATTGCTGAAGACATTCCTCCTGCAGCATCGATTTCTTTGATCAATGCATCTGCTTTTTCGACCATTTCCTGGGTCAACTCCTCCATCATTCGAGAGCCGTTCCAAGGGTCAACTGCCTTGCACAATCCGCCTTCATTTTGCAGGAAAAGCTGGGTATTTCGGGCTATTCGTGCCGATGCTTTTGTAGGGAGAGCAATGGCCTCATCCATGGAATTCGTGTGCAGCGACTGGGTTCCTCCAAAAACGGCCGCCATAGCTTCCAGCGTAGTACGGGCAACGTTGTTCCAAGGATCCTGAGCTGTGAGAGACCAGCCACTTGTCTGCGTATGTGTCCTTAGCATGAGCGATTTTGGATTCTTCGCTCCCAGCGATTTCATGGCGTCTGCCCAAATCAGTCGAGCGGCTCGCATTTTCGCTATTTCTTCATAGTGATTCATCCCGCTTGCCCAGAAAAAACTCAAACGCGGAACAAACGCATCGATATCCAAGCCTGAAAGCAGACCCGTTTTAACATACTCGAGGCCGTCGGCAATGGTATAGGCCAATTCCAATTCAGGTGTTGCTCCGGCTTCCTGCATGTGATAGCCCGAAATGGAGATTGAATTGAATTTGGGCATGTGAGCCGCGGTATACTTGAATATATCCGCAATGATGCGCATCGAAGGCTTCGGAGGATAGATGTAGGTATTCCGGACCATGAATTCCTTCAGAATATCATTTTGAATGGTTCCTTTGAGATCAGCCAGCTGAACACCTTGTTCTTGGGCGGCTACGATATAAAAGGCCAGAATGGGAAGCACTGCACCATTCATGGTCATGCTCACTGACATTTCATCCAGTGGAATCCCATCAAACAAACGCTTCATGTCTTCAACCGTGTCAATAGCCACGCCTGCCATACCCACATCGCCAGAAACCCGATCGTGATCGCTATCATACCCTCTGTGAGTCGCCAAATCAAAGGCTACACTCAATCCCATTTGACCCGCTTCTAAGTTTGCCCGATAAAATGCATTCGACGCTTCAGCTGTTGAAAAGCCAGCGTATTGGCGAATGGTCCACGGTCGCGAAGTGAACATACTTGCATAGGGACCGCCTAAGAATGGTGGCTGCCCCGGGCCAAAATGTTCGTGCTCGTGGACCGTTCTATTTCCTGGATACGTTGATTTCAACTTCATGTCTTGGAATTGAGGTAGGTTTCCCATGCCTTTTCTATGATGTTAGAAGACCAAGTATCGAGGGTACGACTGCCCCCCATTGGATCAAAGGTGCGGTGAAGCCCTGACTCTTCACGCATCAAATGCTGAATGTTCCGTGCCCATCGGAGGCCTGCTTTGTGGGAGTCGTCGTGTAACATGTGACCCGTGTGCGGAGGTGTTTCAATTCCATCAGCTCCTGCGATGACAGCCGCATAAGTCGACGCTG
This sequence comes from Flavobacteriales bacterium UBA1959, assembly GCA_002336085.1. Classification (GTDB taxonomy): domain Bacteria; phylum Bacteroidota; class Bacteroidia; order Flavobacteriales_D; family Sanyastnellaceae; genus UA16. The sequence continues at coordinate 57,921 of DDEH01000027.1, forward strand.
TTAAGTCGATGAGGTGATCCGTGGGTACTTCGTCTCTGAACGTGGAAGTCGATGCAATAGCATCAATCCAAATGGAGCATTGTGGCAATTGATTATCAACCAACCACCGCGACCAAAGGGAGCGCAGCGCTCGAAGAGCGGCAACTTCCTCCAAAACATCTGACGAGACCCACCATTGCCACACGAATCGATTGAGTTCCTGTTCAACATTCGCGTGAGTCAATTTCAGCCAGCGCAGCCAGCCGTCCATGGAATGGCAAAATGTTGTCATCACGTCAATTCGGTTCTCTCCCTGCAAATGATGATCCCCGCAGCTAACCTTCCAAATTCGAAGATTCGTCCCCTCACTAAACCGATCTAAATGGTCAGAAAGTTCTCTTTCGCTGCAATCAATAGCTATATTTTTGGCGCAAGATCCCTGCCATCCGGCATTCAAAAGCGACCGGACTTCCTCCTCTCCTCCTCGCAGTGAGACGGGATCCAAATGCAACTGAACCATATTTAAATGAACATCTGCCAATCCATTGGCATCAAACCTGTGGCCATCACAATCCATTCGCAGACCTGTGACACCGTGCAGCAAAGCAGGCAAAACATCATCGAACGATCGCAGCGTCTGTTGCAACTGCCAAGGATTGCCCTTGCTGGAGTCCGCGATGCATCTCTCAGGCATAACAAATGAGTTGGATTTGGCAACCCAAATTTGCTGATCCCAGCCTTCGCTATTCAGGAATCCGGTAGCGTTTACGGCATCCGCCCATTGTCTGGGATCAAATGGCGGAAATGACGCCCATCTCTTCTCTCGCATGCTCCAAATTTACAACAGCATCATTCCACCAAATAATCAGTTTGAATTGCTACTTTTAAAAACATGAAACCCCTGATTAGTTGGGAACAGTTTGAAGCTCTGGAACTCAAGGTGGGCCGGATCGAAAAAGTCGACTCATTTCCAGAAGCACAAAAGCCCGCATTCATTATCACTGTTGACTTTGGCCCTGAACTTGGCAGGCTAAAAACCTCTGCCCAATTGACCGATCGATACCAACCCAAAGATCTTCTTGGCAAACAAATTGTTGCAGTTATGAATCTCCCACCGAAACAGATTGGTCCTATGATGTCCGAGTTTTTAATCCTTGGTGCACTCGACCCCAACGCAGGGACCGCTGTGCTTCAAGTACTCGAAGATGTGACCCCTGGCACTTCGATCGCATGATTCTTGGGAGATTACTATGGGGGGCGTAGTTTCGCCGCATGGTGCCGCATCACAAAGCAATTTTCTTAGACCGCGATGGAGTCATCAACCACGACCCAGGCGATTACACCAAAAGCGTCACTGAGTTCAAGGTTCTACCCACGGTGATGAATGCATTGGATGCCTTGCAAAGCGAAGGATACAAACTGATCCTGATCACCAACCAGGGAGGAATCGCAAAAGGACTGTATACGCATGAAGACGTGCACTTAATTCATGCACATTTCACGAAAATTTGCGCGTCACAAGGCATTGAAATCACCGACATTTTTTACAGTCCACACCACCCAGATTTTGGAGAGAGCTTGACACGCAAGCCAGGAGGATTGATGATTGAAAAAGCGTGTGCCAAGCATCGCATATCGCCTTCTGAATCTTGGATGATCGGTGACAAACAAAGGGACATTGATGCGGGCGAAGCGGCGGGTGTGGCCGGTGTACTGATTCCGGTCAACGGGGATTTGATAGATTTTGTTCCAAAATTGCTGCACTCGCCGAATCAGGCACAGCCGTCATGAGCAATTTTCTCTGGAAGCCCAAGGAGCGTCCCCACTGCCTGGTGAATGGTGAACTCACGCAAGACAACGATTTGCCAAATGCCATGACCAACCGTGGTTTTTTGTATTCTGATGGTTTTTTTGAAACGATTCGTATCTGTAATGGAATCCCCCAGTTTATTCCTCTTCACTGGAACCGAATTGCTTCGAGTCTCTCTGCCTATCGCATCGAAAACTCACAAAACCTGACACTAGAAAATCTCTTTCAAAAGCTATTGGATTTGTGCCAAATCAATGGAATTTTCCAGGGTGGGCGGGTGCGCATAACATTCTTCCGATCAGGCGGTGGCCGCTACCGTCCGGAATCAAATGAAATGGGATGGATCGCCACATCTGAGGCACTTGACGAAAATCTTCTACCCGATTACGACAAAGGATTCCGTGTTGACGTCTTCAGCGACATGAAAAAACTTTCAGGTCCATTTGCCAATTTCAAGAACCTCGCATCGTCATTGTACGTTCAAGCTGGGCTCTGGGCTCAGGACAATGATTTGGACGATGCACTGATTCAGAACCAAACCTCTCACATCATTGAATCGTCGCATTCAAATCTATTTCTCGTAAGCAACGGCGTGCTGTATACTCCTAGCTTAGATTCTGGTCCTGTGGGCGGAATAATGAGAGCAGCCGTTATCAATAGCGCGCTGGAACACGGCTACAAGGTTTACGAATGCGAGATAACACCCAAAGAGATGCTCCAAGCAGACGAAATGTTTTTGACCAACGCTATTCGTGGAGTCCAGTGGGTTGCGAGTTATCAATCAAAGCGGTATTTCCACGCTACTGCCAAGCAAATGACTCAATTTTTGAATGCAGGTTTAATCAAGACGCTCTGACGCGCGGGTCGAGCAATTGATAGATCTGATCGACAAAGGTGTTAATCAACACAAAGGTAAATGCCACGAAGGCCACGCACCCCATCACCATGGGCAGATCGCTACGCTCCAAGGCTCGGAACATAAGCATTCCTAGTCCTTGCCAACCGAATACAAATTCAACAAAAACAGCACCGGCCAACATGCTTGCAAACCAACCAGATGCAGCTGTTACGACGGGGTTCAATGAATTGCGTAGGGTATGATGCAAAACAATGCGCCACGTGCCAATACCTTTTGAACGTGCGGTTCGAATGTAAGAGGAGGAAAGCACTTCTGCGGCACTATTTCTCGTCAATTGGAGAACCACAGACAAAGGCCGTACTCCCAATGTAAGAGCGGGCAATATTGCATTTTTCCACGCCAAACTAGGGCCTTCGAAAGGATCAACTTCCCACAGCCCTCCGGTCATGGATAAGCCTGTCCAAGCATGACAAACAGACCCGAAAAACCAAGAGACCAAGATAGCCATCACAAAAGAAGGCGCACTCATGCCAAGCGAAGCAAGCCCCAAAATCAAACGATCCCACCAGCTTCCCATGGCATGGGCAAGACACAAACCAATTGAAATACCAAGAAACAGCGCAAGACACATGGCCATGACTGCAAGCAAAAGTGTTGGAGGTAACGCTTGAAAAATAGCATCCGCCACATCTCGATCTGAAACAAAAGATCGCCCTAAATCAATGCCCGTCCATGTCGCCTCTCCTTCCTGAATAGAGAAAGGAAATAGTCCCTGGAAAAATTGGAGATACCGCATGTGCGGCGGTTGATCCAATCCATACTTTTCTCGTATGGCATCTACGACCTCCTCCCTCTCATTTTGACCTGCAAGTTCCCGTGCAGGATCTGGGACCAACGAAAAAAGAAGAAACACCAGCGTCAATGAGCCCCAAAGAACCCCTAGGCCGCGCATCAATTTTCGGGTGAAGCTCATTTATGAGTCCCTCATTTGAAATTGACATCATCCCAAGATGGGACATCACGCCATGACCACTTTTCCTGAACCACGCCATCTTTCAACCACACCAAACCTGGATTGGATCGAACTACGATTTTGAGTTCTGTCTGGTCACAAGTGTACATCGGATAGGTGACTTTGTACGCGTCTTGAAATGCTGCATTTTGATCTGCAGGTGCATTGGTCAATCCAATATTCGTCCAACCCGACTGACCTGATTGAAGGGCAAAATCATTCATGGCTTGCTGCATATCAGTGCGGGCATTGTCCAAGTCCTTTGAAATATAGAGCATTACATTGCCCTCAGTATTCAAAAAATCTTCGGTCAAATCCTCGCCCTCAGAATCCATGATCTGAAAATCCATAATCCTAGGCTCATAGCCATCGGCGACTTTAACCTCCGGCCCATCAAAAGAAACAACTTCATAATTATCCTTGAACCAAGGCTCATTGTAGATGCGCAACCACGCAGAGCTCAGCACCACGGTGTCCGCACCCGTCTTTGTATTTCGAAAAGAGTACTGCGTTGCATAAACGGGCGCATCCAGTCCCAATTCGTCAGCCGATTTACGGTTCTCAACGATACTCTCACCCACGGCATAGGGCCGGTAATCCTTCATGGGAAGGTAATTGAGGGTAACGAATTGGAAAACAAGACAAACCAATGTGACTGCACCTGCCATGACCCATTCTTGCTCAGGCCCATTCCAGCGCTTCTTCAACCCCGCTGCGGATGCGTAACAAATTGCGGCAAACAAAACGGGAAAATTCCACTCCAGCATAGTTTCACCAAAGACGTAAATCAGGATTAGACTGCCTGCGATCATAATCAAGCCGTCTTTGCGGTCATTGAGTTTGGTCCAGCCTGCAAAAGCACCCACCACTACCGGTACAGTCAAAATAGAAAGCACCACATCTTTCAAGAAGCTTTCATATGGAGTCAGCGGTATGGCATTGCCAAAGCAACCGCACGCCAGCACGCATTGGTTGGTAATTTCAACCATTCCACCAGCAGCATCTGCAATCATTTTTGTTCCGAAAGGATCGCAATTTGCAGTGTACCAAGTGAGCCAAGTGAAGAAGGCCATGATAAGCGCTGTCAAGGTTGATGTTAGTTTTGGAAGTGCCCCCAATACCAAAGCCACTCCAAGCAGAATTTCACCAACACAAATGAAGATAGACAAAGGCAGTGCCGCGTCCGTCAAACCGGGTAAATTAAGCGCTCCCGGCTCAAAGTACTCTTCCAACTTGTACATAAAGCCCAGTGCATCATTGGCTTTAATAAGGCCAGATACGATGAAAAGTGAACCCACCACCAATCGGCATCCTTTTACAATTACTTTCAATGCTTTCATCATCTCGTATTTTAACGTTTGAGCAATTCCACTAATCGACCAACTCGTTTGCATCCATATTGTTCAATAAAATCAATGCAAAAAGTCCGTAGTTCGCCATGTCCTGGTAGTTTGCCTCTATGCCTTCCGAAACCTTAGTTTTGCCGTTGTTGTCTTCAATTTGCTTTACGCGCAAAATCTTCATTAGAATAAGATCTGTGAGTGAACTCACGCGCATGTCACGCCACGCTTCTCCGTAGTCATGATTTTTACGGATCATCAATTCGCGCGTTTCATTGAATGTAGATCGGTAACGTTCCACAGCCTCTTTCGCAGGCAATTCCATAGCGTGATCAGACGATAGCCCGCATTGGATGATGGCCATCAAACTGTAATTCACAATTCCAATGAATTCAGACTCGATGCCCTCATCTACTTTTGCTTCGTCCGTCTCTTGGATGGTTCTGATTCTATTGGCCTTGATAAAAAGCTGATCAGTAAGCGAAGATGGACGTAGTATCCTCCAGGCTGTTCCATAGTCCGAGGTCTTGGCTTCAAACAGCCTTGAGCACAGGCCAAAGGCCTTGTCATACTCTTTCAACGTTCGTTCAATTCCGCTCACTTCAGAAAATATTGAGATATCTTTGTGAAAGGTACAAACTCCTTTCGGGAGCGCCATCGAATCCACAGCCAATGTCCCCTAAATCTCCAGGAACTTTTCAACTGAAATCAAACGGCAGGATATGGGATATTCAATTGCCTCAGGTGATGGGGATAATAAACTGCACTCCTGATTCCTTCTTTTCAGGCAATCGGTTTCATTCCACAAGTGACGCTATTGAGCAGGGAATTCAAATGCTAAATGAAGGTGCTAATGCTTTGGATATTGGAGGGCAATCTACCCGACCAAATGCCAAAGAAGTAAATGCTTCAGATGAATGGGAACGAATTGCGCCGGTCATTCAAGGAATCAGAAGCGAATTCCCAAATGCCATTCTTTCTATTGACACTTTCCACAGTGATGTAGCTGAAAAGGCGCTGAATGCTGGAGCCTTCATGATCAACGATGTCTTTGCAGGTCGGAAAGACCCGCGTCTTGCAGATGTTATTCGAAGCGCAAGAGCTCCGCTTGTAATCATGCA
>DDEH01000027.1:64433-75045 GCA_002336085.1 Flavobacteriales bacterium UBA1959
GAAGTACTGGATTGGCTGGCACATCGATGTTCCGCTTTAAATGAATACGGCATCGAACAATTGATTGTCGACCCCGGGTTTGGTTTTGGGAAAACTGTAAAACACAACTTCCAACTGCTTCACTCTTTGTCAGACTTTCACTCATTGAATTGTCCCTTACTCGTGGGAATAAGCCGAAAGTCCATGGTGTGGAAAAGTCTAGACACAACACCTGAAGAAGCACTCAACGGAACAACCGCTTTGCACGCATGGGCATTGGAACGAGGAACGCAAATACTGCGCGTACACGACGTTAAGGAAGCGATGGAAACCGTGAAGTTGTTCCTTCAGCTACATCCCAACTGAACAGGCTTGGGAGGTCAGGACTTGAGCATTCGTTTATCGCTGCACTGCAAAACGAACTGAGGCACCGGTTTCGTCCTGGAGAACGTAGAGCCCTGATGACAACTCATTGATGTTCAGATGTAAACCTGAAGCTCCTGGAAGGTTGGTCCATCGTTTGCAGCATTTTCCAGCCATGTCATAGGCTGCGAGATCCCCCTTCCATCCATCAATCCGAATCACGTCACTTGCTGGATTGGGAAATACGTGAAAGGCAGGGCGTTCATCCGCGTCGGAAACTGCAGTAGTCGTCGAAGGTGCAATAGCATTTGATGGCTGCACCATGAAAAAGTGGGTCATTGAACTCACCGCAACATTGCCACTTGGGAAGTAGGGATAATTGCTCCATGTTCCGTCAAATACTGGAGCATCAGACGATGGATTGGTGTCAAAATAACCCACCAATTCTAACTCACCTGTAGGCGCATCATTCAGGTCTAAAATGCGCAAGCCACTCAAGTAGTTCGACTGATACATCTTGTCCCCAATGATGTACATATTGTGATCGATGGATTCAACGTCTGCTTCGAAGAATCCTACGATAAATGGATTCTCTAGGTCTGCCATGTCCATGATGTACGTCCGCGTATTGTTGCCGAAATCCTGCTCATCAAGCTCGTCGTTAAAATAGCAATAACGATGGTTTTCGCCTACATATCCTTGGTGCGTGTAACCCGATTGCTGATAGGTCAATTGAGAAACGAGCGACACATCTGACTTGTCCTCGGCGTCCACAATTGCCAAGCCACTATAACCGTTGAAACAAATAACAATTTCGCGGCCAAAATAATCCTCATCAGGTCCTTGGTAGACAATTGGATGCACATCATGCGAGTATGCTCCATCGTAAGAACCAACCAAGTTAGGCTCCTGAGGGTTTGTCAAATCAAGGATGTGAAGACCTCCGGAAAACGTACTCGTGCCAATAGCGTATGCATATCCTGTCTCTTCATTGATCATGATGTTGTGTGCACTGCCAAACCCTCCATAGAAACCGTCAGGGTCCAACTGCGTGACTTCGTTTAATGGCAACTCCATCAGAGCATCCAAATTTATGATTTGAATACCATGGCCTCCTGCTTCGGAGACAATAAAAGCATGGTTGTTGTATACTTTGATATCCCTCCATAGGCTTGGAGACGTCGATGTTGGAATATTGGCAAAGTAATTCATGTCCGTGGGGTTCGTGACATCGATAAACGCCGTTCCGTTCGAACGGCCATATATTGCAATTTCACGGCCAGAATCAGGATCTGTCCACCCCCAACAATCATTGCCGTTGTCACCTCCACCAAGTTCCGCAATTGGAGCAACATCAAGCAGTTCAACATTCCAACAAGGATAGCCACCAGAATTGACAGAGGGCCCTTGTGGAGCAAGCGTTACATCATAGAAGAAATAGTAATAATTGAACTCATTTTCTCCTTGAATACTCGTCCCGGTGATGGCACCATACGGTCCCAATTCATACGGGTAGTTGATGTCACTGTTCAAATCATCCCGCCAAAGTTGTGGATTGTCGGAGATTGAACCCAATCCGTATGTCCCCGGACCCAGATCCCAATTGAATTCGACAACGCTCTCACCATCAGGCAAATCAAAAATATCGGCCATAATCACATCACCTTCTGCCGTCATCATGGACAAAGAGCGCGGACCCGGACCGTTGGCAAAAACCTTTGCGGACAGCAGCGTAACGGGCTGATTGATTTCTAAAATGTTAAAATAATTGCTATTATCGTGGTATTGGCCTTCTTGCGTATCTGATAAGCCTCCCGTTGCAGGCTCGCCTTCGCCTCCCGATAATTCACACGGAAAAAGGGATTGAGAGTTTCCCGCAACCGCGAACAATATTGCAAATAGGAACGTAGTCAATTTCAATTTCATCGCTACAAATTCAGTGATTTATAATAGAACAACACAGGCGGCAAATGGTTGCCAACCCTCCTCTATTTTTTTTGGTATTCGTTATTTTCAGGAAGCAGCCCATACGTGGCACTGTAGCGAAGCATCTGTGACGCAAAGTCATCTGGATACGTCACTTCGACTGCTCCAATTTCGCCTCCCTCAACATAAACTGCCTGCATTTCAGGGTTGATGAAACCACCATATGGAGCAATGCCCAAAGAAGCAGAACGATCTATAACTTCCTGATGAACGGCCTGGTCAACTTTCACACCGTATCCCTCGACCAACGCCTTCGCCGCATTGTAATCACCCTGAGACTTGATGCGCTGAACCTCCATCAGTAATTCGCCGAAAAGCACACGCAATCCCTCGTAGTCTTTTACGTCCAAGAATGTGTTACCATCGCGTTCAACTTTAACTACGATTCCCTCCGCTTCACCCCTCTCAAAGCACCAATGGCTAATCCAGGCACGATTCCGCATGTGTGCCTCTTCTATGTTTGCGCCCAATTCGAGACGACGCAATTGGAGCATCATTCCATTGCGCATGTAACTATCGTACTCTGCTCTGCCCGTCTCCAAAGTTTCCATCAATCCCAATTCTAGCATCTTCTCATCCAGCATGAAATACAATGCCACAAGATCTGCACGGCCCTCCTCCAAGGTAGAACTATACTCCTTGATGGTTTGCTTGGGCTCGCCGATACCTTCTTCCAATTTGCCCGATGCGTGACCGATTACCTCGTGCATAGCTGTGTGCAACTTACCTGCCAAAGCACCGTGGGCATTGCTCATTTCCATTTCAAGATCGTCGTGAGCAAATTCACTCAAAATTCCTCCTCCACCTGCGCGATCATAAGCTTCAACGATGTTTCCTAAACTGACTGACTTTGATCCATGTACCACACGAATCCAATTTGAATTCGGAAGGTTCACTCCAATTGGTGTACTCGGAGAGGCATCCCCAGCTTCTCCAGCCACATTAACCACATTATAGGTGATTCCGACAACCTCATCCTTTTTGTGTTCCGGCATAAAGGGCATATTGTCCTCAAACCATTGGGCATTGTCCATGAGCACGGCCATTCTCTCACTCGCGTCAAAATCCTTGATTTGAACAACGGTTTCATAGCTACCGGTGTATCCCAAAGGATCATTGTATACCTCTACAAACCCATTGATATAGTCCACATCACCCTCGGTATCCTGGACCCAGTTGATGTTGTACAATTGCCACTTCTCCAAGTCGCCTGTTTCATAATAGGCGATTAGGTTGCGAAATGCCGCGGCCTGCTTGTCATTTTCAGCATACTGCATCGCTTGGTTCAGCCAGTATACAATTTGAGCTATGGCCTCGCCATACAAACCACCGACGTGGTATACTTGCTCCTCAATTTCGCCATTGGCATTTTTGACCAGCCGTGAGTTCAGACTATACTCAACGGGAGTTCGGTCTCCTTCTTGTACAATGCTTTCCAAATATGCCTGAGCTTCTGCCGTAGTGACATCGGGTGCATAGAAGTTCACCGCAGACCCTTCCACCAATCCCTTGGTTGCATCCTGCTCAACCTTTTTTGATTCGACCGCTGGGTCAAAAATCACCGCACGAATTTCATCGCTCACTTCGGAACCCATCGCCCCAAGAAGTTCATCAAAATAAGCCTCTGAAAATTCAGGGAGCAGCTTAGTATTGGCATAATGATGGTGAATCCCGTTCGAAAACCATATGCGCTTCAAGTACGTTTCAAAACGGTTCCAACCCACGGTATTCTTGTCTCCTTCAAATCCCGTGTAAATGGACTCAAGGAGGTTTCTAACACGAAGGTTGTAGCGATTGTTTTGATCGTACATAATGTCACGGCCGCTCAGACCTGCTTGATTCAAGCAATAAACCAAGGCCCTTTGACGATTATCAAGTTTATCCCAGCCTCCAATCTGATAACGCACCATTTTTAAATCAGCAAATTGTTCTGTCTGCCACACAAATCCTTCTGCATCAGGGTCGCTGGCTCCATTGGATTCTAAAGCAAAAGAGCTCCAGTCGTTTTCAGTTTGGCCTTCTCCTTTTGGAGCTGTTCCACATCCGGAAGAGAAAAAAGCAGCAAGTGCTAGAAACAGTACTGAAATGGTTGAATATGTGCGCATGGTTATGGGTTTAACGTCTGGCAAGGTAATGAAAGTAAGAAGCATTTGTACACCACCTATCTTTGAACTGTGAGAAGATTCGCCCGACTCTTACTGCGCAATTTCTTGGCGCCATTGGCGGTTACCATGCCCGTTGCGCTGTTCATATTGGACATGCAATTTCTATGGGTTTATGCCGATGATCTCATTGGCAAAGGATTGGCCCCGTGGGTAATTGGTGAGCTCATGCTATACGCCTCTGCGCGGTTAGTTAATCTTGCACTTCCACTGGCCATACTCGTCGCCTCCATCATGGCCATGGGGTCTTTGGCTGAAAAAAACGAGTTGACCGCATTGAAATCCGCCGGAATGTCACTGCCAAGGATAATGCGGCCTTTGACCCTTACCATGGTAATCATCGCATGCGGAGCATTTTGGTTTTCCAATGCCGCTTGGCCAGTAGCCAATCTCAAATTTCGCGCTTTGCTTTTTTCAGTCACCAAGCAGAAGCCTGCTTTGAACCTGACGGAAGGAGTTTTTTACAACGGTATTGAAGGATTTGCGATTCGTGTAAACGAAAAAGCCGAAGACGGCACCCTTGGAGATGTATTGATCCATGATCACCGAGAGGGAAAAACTGGCGTGTCACGTGTCATTCGTGCAAACAGCGGCACAATGGTACAAACTGCAGATCGACTCATACTGACTCTAAATGATGGAGCCAGTTATGAAGAAGACCTAGAGCAATCAAAACGACGAAAAGAACGTCTTCATCCGCACATTGCATCGGTATTTGAGCGGCAAGTCTTCGAAATCGATATGACTTCATTGGATTTTAGTAAAGTGGACGAAGGGTTGTTCAAGCGTGCACACGAAATGATGACCGTCAGTCAGTTGGCTGTTGCCATAGATTCACTTGAACGTGTCAAGATTGACAAGTTCGTCGACATTGAACGCTATGGCGCCCGGCAAACAACTTTGCTCAAGGACACCATCAACTTACAAGCCCTTTCCGTTGTTACAGCCGGTGGAGCCATCCTTAATGCTCTAAGTCCAACAGAACAGCGAATGGCATTTGACGGGGCACGGAGCCTTGCAAGGAATGCGCGCCAAGGAATTGCGAATGCCATGGAAGAAATTCAATCCAAAAAAACTGCACAGGATCGGCATGCAATTGAGTGGCATAGAAAATTTTTTCTTGCTCTCAGCTGTGTTTTGCTGTTTTTTATTGGTGCGCCGCTTGGTGCAATCATTCGAAAAGGCGGACTCGGAATGCCCACTGTACTCGCCATCATGATTTTCCTTGGCTATTACATTATATCCATTGTTGGCGAGCAAATGATTCGTGCCGGGAGCATCGAGCCTTGGCTGGGCATGTGGATGAGTACATTTGTTTTGATACCATTGGCATTTTTTCTGACTTGGAAAGCATCGCGTGATTTGGGGAAAATCTCCTTTGCGTGGCGAAAACGCGCCGCTTCGGAAACCAATAACAACTAAATTAGCGGGCTTAACCCTCTCGAAAAAATGCGCATTCTCCAGCTTTGCCACAAACCCCCGCGACCAAGCACAGATGGCGGATGCAGAGCAATGGATGCACTCACTCGAGGCTTAATTGCCTCCGGAGAACACGAGATCAAAGTTCTCACGGCCGCAACCGCAAAGCACCCATTCCTCGCTGACAAAATGGATGCAGACTACTTACAGGCCACGAACATTGAGTCCGTTCACCTCGATACTAGGCTCAATAAACTCGATGCACTTTCGAATCTTGTCACGGGAGACAGTTACAACATCACTCGATTTTTCTCCCTTGACTTTGAGAATATCCTTACCGATATTTTGCGGAAAACAGCTTTTGATGTGGTCATATTCGAAAGCCTTTTTACTGCACCTTATTTGCGCACAGTAAGAAAGTTTTGCGACGGATCCGTCATATTACGGGCTCACAATATTGAGCATCGCATTTGGAAGCACCTCGCTAGAGAAACAAAGCCGCTCACGAAGAGAATATACTTGAGATGGCTAGCGGACCGATTGGAAGAATACGAGATCAATATCATGAGTGACTTTGATTGCATCGCAGCAATCTCTGAAGATGACAAGCGCCACTTCGAAGAACTTGGGTGTACCGTTCCAGTGCATGTGCTTCCGTTTGGACTTGATTCTGCTGAATTGCCTCCTGCGAGCCATGGTCCTGTCGACCATATTTTCCACCTCGGAGCCATGGATTGGCGGCCAAACATTCAGGGGATTGATTGGTTTATAGGCAATGTTTGGCCACTTGTAATGCAACAAATGCCCAGTGCTAAGCTGTGCCTTGCAGGCAGAAACTTCCCGAAAGATGTGCCTTGGAAGCAGGTAGCTAATATTGAAATTTTGGGCGAAGTTGCCAATGCTTGGGACATGATGACCGGAGAAGGCATTATGATTATCCCTCTGCTTAGTGGAAGTGGAATGCGCATCAAAGCCATCGAAGCCATGGCAGGAGGCCGCCCGGTTGTGTCTACAACCATCGGGATGGAAGGAATTGAAGGGAACGATCGCGAACATTTTCACCTGGCTGATTCGCCGGAAGAATTTGCCGGAAGAATTGTAGAAATACTATCAAACCCCGAGGAGGCCGAAGCGATAGGAGAAAGAAGTCGAGCTTTCGTTTTAGAACATTTTGAAAACCAATCATTGGTGAACCGATTGCTGCACGAACTCGAACATTCCGAGACGCTTTGAAAGTCCTATTCATCACTTCGCGTCTGCCCTGGCCATTGGACAAAGGAGATCGCCTTCGAGCGTATCATCAGATGCGCATGCTGAATAAGAACCATGATGTTTTTCTTTTTTCACTCACGAAAGTTGCACCTTCCGAAGGAGCGAGGGAGGCACTTGGCGAAGTAACCTCGGGCTTTCAGTGGCATACACTCAGTAAATCAAAGCGGTTTTTTCGCCTTTTGCTCGCAACATTAAGTTCACGGCCTTTTCAGGTTCACTGGTTTTATCAAAAAGCAGCCGACAAACAATTGCACATGCTCATGAAAGAGCTGCAACCAGATATCATTCATTGCCAATTGATTCGGATGGCGGAGTATGTGCGCAACGACCATCAAATACCTCGGGTATTGGACTATATGGATGCGCTCAGCGCAGGCATGAAAAGGCGCGCAGGCCTCCGCCCCATTTTTTCGCGGTGGATTTTCCTAATTGAAGCGCAACGACTGGCGCGCTACGAATCCATCGTTTTCGATTATTTTGATGCACGAACGATAATAAGTGCAGCCGACCAAAAGCTGATTGCACATCCCGGACGAAAGGACTTAGCAATCGTTCCAAACGGCGTAGACTCCGACTATTTTCGTATCCAAAATGCAACAAGGCGGCCTCGTGACTATCGGATGATTCTTTTTACAGGAAACATGAGCTATCCACCCAACGTCGATGCCGCCAAACAATTGGTTACAGATGTATTGCCTCGCGTCAAAAATAAAAATGTGCGGGTGGTAATTGCCGGAACCCAGCCGACCACTGAGGTCATGAAACTCGCGGGTGATCGCGTAGTGATAACGGGCTGGATCGCCGACATCCGTGAAGCCTATGCACAAGCCGATCTCTTCGTTGCTCCACTAAGAATTGGAACGGGGCAGCAGAACAAAATCCTTGAAGCCATGTCCATGGGTATCCCTTGCATCACCACGGGGCACGTATTAAACGGACTTCCCAATAAAAATACCGAACAACCTCCTCTCATCATCGCCGAAAATTCGACTGAAACAGCCAAGGCTATTGATGACTTTCTAGAAAATGAGAGTGAACGCAAAGAAGTAAGCGAAAAATCCCGCAGTTGGATAGAAAAAAACTGTTCTTGGGATGCACAAACAAAGGCGCTTGAGCAGTCTTTTGTAAATTCGACACTATACAAAACAGAAGAAGCCGCATGGAAAATCAAGAAATGAGCTTCGTCGCAGGAATTCCCACCCTCGACATTAGAGCCTTCACCGAGGGTTCAGTTTCCGATCACGCACAATTTGTAGCAGATCTGGGCAATGCCTACCGCAGCATAGGATTCGTAGCGATTCATGGACATGGAATTCCTGATAAATTGATTGAAGGTTTGTATGCCCAGTCACAATCTTTTTTTGGCCTTCCATTGGTTCAAAAAAGAGCATATGCTCGTCCAGAGACGAACAACCAACGAGGATTTGTGAGCATGGGTATAGAACATGCCAAAGACAGTGAAGCCGCTGATCTAAAGGAGTTTTGGCAAGTTGGACAGCCCAATCCACCTGCCGATGCTGACATGGCCCATTTCCCTGTCAATTCTTCCGTCAGTGAGATGCCCCACTTTAATCGCACGGCAGAGCAAACCTTCGAGGCCCTTGAGAACCTCGGACAAACTATTTTGCGTGCAATCGCTATTCACCTCAATTTGGAGGAGAAGTTTTTCGAAAATTGGGTTGCGGGAGGCAACTCTATCCTGCGCGCTATTCACTATCCACCGATTAAAAAGGAGCCTGAAACTGCTGTCCGTGCCGGACAGCATGAAGATATCAATTTAATCACCCTACTCGTCGGTGCTTCAGCATCAGGACTGGAAGTATTGAGGCATGATAACACCTGGACCCCTGTGACTGCATTGCCCGAGCACATTGTTGTCAATGTAGGAGACATGCTGCAGCGCTTGACCAATCACAAATTAAAATCAACAACCCATCGGGTTGTAAATCCGCCGAAAAGCGAGTGGGGAAAGCCGCGATTCTCAATGCCTTTCTTTTGTCACCCAAGACCGGAAATGCGCCTCGATGCCATGAAGCATTTAGTTCCAGATGGCGAGGACCCTATTGAAGGACCTATCAGTGCCGGTGAGTACCTCGAGCAGCGCCTTCGCGAAATCGGATTGGCCTCGAAATGATTCGTGCGCTTAGCTGATGAAATTTTAACAGCGATTTTAATTTTGGTTGGGATTTTTTTTGACTTTTCGAGCCGCTGAATTTTGAGATGAATTGTTCTTTTGAGAAAACAATTCTTCTTCCATGAGATATTACACAACAATAATATTATCGCTGCTCGCAGGATTTGTAGGAGCAGCCGCGTATAGCCTGCTTAATATTGACGAAAAAGCCTCAAAAGCACAGATAATCCAGCTGCCGTTGCCTCCGTCTACTGCGCTAGTGAGGAATGCATCGAATAAGACTAAGGCCCACGAACAATCAGCTCCCGTCGCATTTGAATTGGCTGCGAATAAATCCGTAGATGCCGTTGTCCATGTCCGCACAGCCTCAAGAACCCAGGCGCCCTTAAGCCCTTGGCATGAAATAATGGGCTATCCGACTACCGATCAGATTCAAGAAGGAACCGGATCGGGAGTAATCATAAGCAAAGAAGGCCACATTGTGACCAATTATCACGTTATCGAAAATGCCGACGAAATCATCGTTTCAATGAACAATAACCGCACGTATACGGCAGCAATAATTGGAACAGACCCTTCTACAGACTTGGCCATTTTGCAAATAACAAATGATACCCCGACGCCATTTCTTGCGTTTGGCGATTCCGATGAGCTCGGAATAGGAGAATGGGTGTTGGCCGTTGGGAATCCTTTCGACCTAACTTCCACCGTGACCGCGGGAATCGTTTCAGCAAAAGCACGAAACCTCAATTTGCTGCGAGCGCGTCCCGATCGCGATGTATTCCCGATTGAATCATTTATTCAAACAGATGCCGCTGTAAATCCTGGAAACAGCGGAGGTGCCTTGGTCAACACCGCAGGGGAGCTTGTTGGAATAAATACAGCAATTGCCACGAAAACAGGAAGTTATGCTGGGTACTCTTTTGCAGTTCCAGCATCAATCGTGAAAAAGGTTGCCAAAGACTTGATGCAATATGGAAAAGTCCAGCGGGCCTATCTCGGCGTTCAAATTGAACCCGTTACTGAGGACATGGCGGCGACGCTTGCTATGAATGAAGTCAAAGGCTGTGCAATTGTGAACTTTGTCAAAGGAAGCGGTGCCGCTGATTCGGAAATCGAAATTGGCGATGTAGTGCTCGCTGTCAATGGATGGGCTATTTCAAACTTTCCAGAGCTCCAAGAATGCATTTCACGCTACAACCCCGGAGACAGCGTGGCAGTCCAAGTATGGCGTGGAGGTGCAATATTCGAATGCAAGGTGCAACTAAGAGACCGGGATGGTCAGCCTGCATAAACA
>DDEH01000125.1 GCA_002336085.1 Flavobacteriales bacterium UBA1959
ACGAAGACCCGATTAAACCGAGATGCTGCTATGGCAATTGTGCTTAGCTCTATGTTTGGATTTGGCGTGGTCTTACTCAGTTTCATTCAACAAGCAGGGCTTCCCAATCAGAATGGTTTGGAAGACCTATTTTTTGGGAATGCCGCAGCAATGTCGAAAAATGATGTGATGACAATTGGGGTTCTTAGCTCCTTGATTTGGATGACACTTTTCGCAAACTTTCGTAAAATTCAGCTTGTTTTATTCGATTCAGAATTTTCAGAAATTCAAGGTGTTCGACCCGTGGTATTACGTGCGCTTATTTCCACTCTCGCAGCCGTATCAGTCGCCATTGGAATACAGACTGCCGGAGCGATACTCATGGCTGCATTATTAATCGCCCCTGCTGCTTCCGCTCGACTTTGGACCAATCGGCTTGCTCCAATGATTGTGCTTGCAATCATCTTCGGATTGATCGGGGGAACTCTGGGGACATTATGCTCATACCTAGCCCCAAAAATGCCCACCGGTCCGTGGGTTGTAGTTTGCATGACCGCGTTGTTTTGTTTTTCTGTCTTAGGCCGTAGAGTCTCAATTTGGGCATCAAGATTTCGCCAATCATTATGATCGCTTTCTACATTATTCTTGTTGGAAGCCTTGTCGCAATAAATGGGTCCATTTTAGGTTCTTTCATGATGCTTCGGCGCATGTCCATGATGTGCGATGCCATTGTCCATGCTGTTTTACCCGGACTTGTAATCGCATATTTAATTACAACCTCAAGGGGATCTTTAGCCATGATGGCCGGAGCGATTGGAAGTGGGATCTTAGCAACTGCCATAATCGAATATGTCCAACAGAAAATAAGGATCTCTTCGGAGGCAGCAATAGGGCTAACTTTTACAACCCTATTTTCGATTGGAATCATCCTTTTAGCTCGGTTTGCTGGACAGGTAGAATTGGATCAAGATTGCGTTCTTTTTGGAGAGCTTGCTTATGTCCCGCTTGACCTTTGGATTACCGATTTCGGAACGAATATGGGCCCATATCCTATTTGGAGTCTTGGACTTCTCACAGTTGCCGTTGTTGTTTTTATGCTCGTAGGCTACAGACATTTATTGGCAGCAACATTTGACTCAGAATTCGCCGAGCAGACTGGAACCAAAGTGCGCCTCTGGCATTACGCGCTCATGCTAATGGTTTCATTGTTTACCGTGACGTCTTTTCATTCCGTTGGCGCGGTGATGGTGATGGGGTTCTTTATCCTACCCCCGGCTACTGCTTATCTATTTACAAAGAATGTTCGATCGCTCATTGCTGTAGCGTGCTCAACTGGAGTCACTTGCGTCATCCTAGGATATTATGTTGCTTTCTTCTTCAATGTTTCAATCGCAGGTGCGATTATCATGTTAAATGGAAGCATCTTTGGAGTGGCCGCAATCGTACAGTCTTTAAAAAGGATACGCTTTAATTTAGTTTCATGAGCTTTCACAATAATCTCCGCCTCTTTTTTTGGCTCCTACTTGTGCTTTTCTCAGATGCGTCGGTTGAAGCGCAGCTTGCGTTCAATCCCTCAGGCGAACCCGTTGAAGCAGCACCAAGCTCGTTTGGAAACAAGGCGATTCGAATGGTGACAAATGCTTCTGATCAGCCCGTGATCGCCTTTGGTTCAAATGGACATTTGTATGTAAGTATGTGGAACGCGGCGGCCGCAACGTTTGCTGAACCTTTGGAGATTGATGCCGAATCCAATGTTTTCATGTCCGATGCCGAAGGACCGCGCATGGCTTGCCAAGGAGACTACATCATACTCACGTATCAGATTTCTGGCGAATGGGCCAACGGCGCCCGTAGCGTGCATTCAATGGATGGCGGACTCAGTTGGAGCGACCCCGTGGCAATGGTCTCCGAAGCCGCTGTTGACCATTTCATGCCGTGCGTTGCAGTCGACGGTGATGGCAATCCATTCGCCGGAGTCAAAGTAGGTAATTCCACTGCGAGCATTTATGAAGGAATACTGCGGTCATCAGATGCTGGAAATAGTTGGATGCCTGCGGTCGATGCAAGCGCCAATGCAGATGGAAACTCCGTTTGTGAGTGTTGCCCCTCTCAGCCTTTTTGGAAAAACGGCCGCTATTACGATTTGGTGCGCAATAACAATGAGAATATCCGGGATTTTTGGCTCATGAGTTCGGCCGATGGTGACATCTGGGACGCTGCCATTGATATTGATCCGTTGGATTGGGAAATCAACGCCTGTCCCGAAAGCGGCCCTGCGGTCACAGGACCCGTTCAAGGCTCCGAGTTCATTGCGGCCTTTATGTCGGGAGGAGGATCTTCTGGTCAGTCCCGCGTTTATGTGAGTTCCTTCGACCTCG
Source organism: Flavobacteriales bacterium UBA1959 (assembly GCA_002336085.1). GTDB lineage: Bacteria > Bacteroidota > Bacteroidia > Flavobacteriales_D > Sanyastnellaceae > UA16. The sequence continues at coordinate 2,358 of DDEH01000125.1, forward strand.
CCGCTAATAGCGGTCATGGAGAATGGCTCTCCGTTGAACCCATTACTGTGAGCCAGTTTGAAAACGCCACACAAAACACACCCGTATTGGCTCAATGGCAGGATGAAGATGGAAGTGCCATCATAGCGTTGGCTTGGGAGCAAAATTCTGGAGGCTATGATGTGCAATTGACGTTGAGCCATGGTGACAATTGGTCCCTCACCGATGCGGCACAAAATATCACCGGAGCTTGGTCCGGCCAACATCGCAAACCAGCCATTGCATTTTCAACCGACACAGATGGGAATCCGCGGCTTCATCTGGCTTGGCAACAGAGCTCCTCGGCTACTGTCCAATACCTCAGCGGAACCATTGTATCGCCCACTGGAACCGCTTGTTTGGTTCGCCCTGAACCAGTCGTCTTTTCCGACAATCAAGGCATTACGATTGAGCCCAATGGGCATTGGGATGGCAGCGCTTGGAACCTCTGGACCGTTGAAGGTAGACTGCTGCAATCGGGAATTGTTCGGACCGGAAAGTCATTGCGGTTCACCAGCAGTCAGCTGCCGCCGCGCTTCCTCTTCAGCATAGAAAAGTCGGATGGCACTCGCTGGGCGCAACAAATCATGAGGCCGTAGGTTGTCAATCTTCGGGGGTAAAGATCAGCTCCAAAAAAGACCGTACAGTACAACCAGCACAATCATCACAGCAAACGCCCCAATATTAAATATTGGGCCTGTACGGAATGTGCTCTTTGAAATTTCAATGCCTTTTTCATCATCGGACCCATTGTTTTCGCTCCAACTGATTACCGCGATGACAGCCATGGTCAATAACGTTGTGTAGCCCATTTGATCGAGAAAGGGAAGATCAAGGAATACCACACTGTCAGACCAACCCTTCGGTGCAACCTTGAAATACATGGCAATTGGGATGGAAACAAGCGCGCCAACAATTGCACCCCGATTGGTGGCTTTCTTCCAAAACAGACCGAGCAAGAAAACAGCCAAGATTCCAGGACTTACCACGCCAGTGTATTCCTGAATGAACTGAAAGGCTTGATCGATTCCGCCTAACAAAGGAGCCATCACACAGGCAATTGCCAGCGCAACAACTGCAGAGATTCGCCCCATACTAACAGTGGCGCGGTCACCAGCCTCAGGGTTGATGTATTGCTTGTAAATATCCATGGTGAAAATGGTCGATGTAGAGTTCAACATCGAGGCCAAGGATGAAACAATGGCTGCTACCAAAGCAGCAAAAGCGAGGCCCTTCATTCCTGTTGGCAGGAATTGCAACAACCATGGATATGCCTTGTCGGCTTGTCCCGTTGAAGGCATATTCAATTGCCCAGCATCGCCCAAACCTGCCATGATGGCCGGATCATTAATCATAACATACGCTGCGATGCCAGGAATGACGACAATCAGCGGCAAAATGAGTTTCAAAATCGCCGCGAACAAAATCCCATTCTGTGCCTCTTTCAGTGACTTCGCCGCCAAGGTCCGTTGAATGATGTACTGATTGAATCCCCAGTAATACACATTGGCCACCCACATCCCCCCTATAAGCACTCCAATGCCCGGCAAGCTTTTGTATTCTGGATGTGACTTGTCCAAAATCATGGCAAACTTATCTGGGGCTACTGCGTAGATTTTTTCAAATCCTGCCCACATGCCTTGTCCTCCTGAAACAGTATCCAAAGCCAAGTAAGTTGTGACCAAGCCCCCAAAAATGAGGAATACCACTTGAATCACGTCGGTCCAAGAAACAGCAGACAAACCGCCGTAGAGCGAATACGCCACTGCAAAAAGGGCCAACCCCAGTACGCCATATACCATGGGAATACCCATAATAGTTTCCAGCGCCAACGACCCTAGGTATAGCACCGAAGCCAAATTCACAAAGACATAAAGCGCGATCCAAAACACCGCCAAAATAGTTTTAAGCTCTGTGGAGTAACGCTTCTCTACAAACTCCGGAATAGTGTAGAGCCCTTTTTCAATGAAAATGGGCAAGAAGAATTTCCCTACAATAAGTAAGGTGATGGCCGCCATCCATTCATATGATGCGATGGCCAATCCCAGGCTGAAGCCCGATCCCGACATGCCGATGAACTGCTCCGCTGAGATATTCGCTGCAATCAGCGACGCCCCAATTGCCCACCAAGGGAGGGATTTGCTCGCCAAAAAATAATCTTCTGCGCTTTTTTCCTTGCCATCCTTGTTCCGAGAAACCCACAGTCCGACACCCAAAATGAGTGCGGCATAAATGAAGAAAATGACGTAATCCGTAAGGGCGAATGTGGCGTTCATAAAGTCAATTTAAAAGATTGAGGCTCCTCGAGCCTTGGCCGGATTCATTACGCGGCAGTGTACTCTGCAAATTACTTGTAATTCTAAACACTGGCAACAGTCCGGAAGGAGTTGATTGCAAAGTGGGGCATCCAAGCCGTTCACTCATAATTATGGCGACTCATCGCACATCACTTGGCAAGGACGCTGACCGGCAGCTCTTCATTCCTGAAAGGAATGGTGAACAAAAAAGCGGAACACGTTCTCGAAATGAGACGGATTCCGCTTTTGTGGGCAATACTGGATTCGAACCAGTGACCTCTACAATGTCAATGTAGCGCTCTAACCAACTGAGCTAAATGCCCTTTACAGTGCGCTCTGCACCGGTAGTGGCGACATGAACGGACCGCGAAGGTACAACAATCTTCAGCCGCATGCGGCGTTGAGTAACGAATGTGTGTAGGTCGTACCTTCGCCGTTATTCTCAATTACAATCTGCGCCTATGGAACTCCCCATCGTCCGATTTAACCGCAAGACCTCTGACTTCAGCAAAACACTGAAGGACCGGGTGGATACATACTTCAAGGAAAACAGTTTGTCTCGTCAGGGCGATTGGCGGATGTACGCCAAGACAGTCGTCATGCTCGCCCTCTTCTTTGCTCCTTGGGCATTTATTGCTTTTGGTGGCGCAGGTGGCGGATGGCAATTTTGGGTGGCGGAAATCGTCATGGGATTTGGATTAGCAGGAATTGGGCTAAACGTGATGCATGACGCCAACCATGGCTCATTTAGCAAGCACAAATGGGTCAATAAAATAGTCAGTTATGTATTGGATTTGGTGGGAGGAAGTTCTGCCCTGTGGCGCATTCAGCATAACGTATTGCACCACTCGTTTACCAACATTGACGGATTGGATGAAGATATTGACACACCCGGTTTTTTGCGATTCTCTCCAGACAGACCGCTCAAGAAAATTCACAAGCTTCAATTCATTTATGCTTGGGGATTCTATGGCATCATGACCTTGTTTTGGATGACTGCAAAAGATTGGATCGCTTTGGCACGTTACCGCAAAAAGGGACTGGTAAAGTCGTCTGGAAGCTCTGTGGGCCAACTGAAGCGTGAGCTGGTCATTTCTAAGGTGATTTACTTCAGCTACATTATGGTCTTGCCTGCGCTTTTGAGTGGCTTACCATTTTGGAAAATCCTTGTCGGCTGGGTGGTCATGCATGCTGTGACTGGATTGATTTTAGCTTCTATCTTTCAACCTGCACACGTGTTGGAAGACTTGCAATTTTCAATAGGAGAAAAAGGAGCCAATATGGAGGACGACAACCTCTCGCACCAACTCAAGTCTACTGCCAATTTTGGGACAGGCTCGCGTTTGTTTACTTGGATGTGCGGCGGATTGAACCATCAAATCGAACACCACCTATTTCCTCAAGTATGCCATATCCACTTCAGCAATCTCGCTCCGATTGTGCGCAAAACTGCTGAAGAGTTTGGTCTGCCCTACCGCGCTTCTACCACTTTTGCCGGTGCACTTGCACTTCACACGAGAATGCTGTGGAAACTTGGGCGTGAGGAGTCCTGGGCATAGGGTTCACCAACATCGATGCGTTTGGTTTGAGCGTCGGAATTTTTCAATACCTTGAAAGCAAACGAAACGCCTTCAACGGTCTTGAATTCCATAGAGCCATGTCAACCATCAAATTAAGTGCAAAAGAAGCTCTGCTTCTTGGTTTGCTACTTTTCATTTCAATCCATTCCTTCGCACAGATACGCCAAGGAGGAAGCCCGGTGCATTGGGGTGATATCAGTGCAATCAGCATGGAATGGAACGAATTCGCTCCGCTCGATTTAGACGTTTTGCGCGCTGAAGATGATCAAACGGAAAAATTCAAGGATGCCCCTTGGAGGTTCGGCATCGAGCACGCTGTAAACTGGAACATTAAGGATAACGGAGCCTGGTCGCAAGAGGAGGGTTTTGCCGTCTGGCGGCTTGGGGTAAGAGCGAGTCAGACCACAAATTGGAGCTTTTATTTGTCTAAGTTCAAGGTCCCAAAAGGTGGAGAGCTCTTCGTTTGGAATGGAGACCGCACTGCCTTTCTAGGCTCCTTCACTTACCAAAATCACAAGAAGTGGGAAGGACTTGCTATTGGCCTTTTGGAAGGGGAAAGTGTGGTTGTTGAGTACCGTCAACCCTTGGGCGTACAGCAACAGCCAGAAATCGAAATTTCTCAGGTCGTACAGGGGTACAGATCTCTCTTGGTACATGCCGACGAATTGCACGCAAAAAGCAACAGTCAAGGACCATTTGGAAATAGTGGTGCGTGCAACATCAATGTCAATTGTCCGGAGGGTGCAGACTGGCAGGTGGAAAAAAAGGCCGTTGCCCTCATTGTTAATGGAGGATTTGCGGCGTGCACGGGTTCGTTGATTAACAATACAGCCAATGACGGTACGCCCTATTTCTTGACAGCCAACCATTGTCTCGGCAACCCCAATACATGGACCTATTACTTCAACCATGAAAGCGCCACGTGTTCAGGCACCTCAGGTCCTACCAGCGCAAGTATTTCGGGAGGCACCTTGCTCGTAGCCGACGGGGGGGCCGATGTCGCTCTGATTGAATTAAGCAGCGAGCCGCTTTCCGCATGGGATGTGGAATATGCCGGCTGGGATGCGTCGGGGTCAACTCCGGAAAATGCAACAGGAATTCATCACCCTTCTGGAGATTTAAAAAAAATCTGTTTTGAAGAAGATAGCCCCTATACCTCTTCCACTGGAGGAGCTCAAGTTTGGTGGATTGACGCATGGGAAGCCGGGGTCACAGAACCGGGTTCGTCAGGGTCTCCATTGTTTGATCAAAACCATCGAATCATTGGACAGCTTTATGGCGGTGCAGCCGCATGCTCTGGATCTGTAAACAATGGAGCCTATGATTTCTATGGACGCTTCGGAGTGAGTTGGGGCCTCGGAGTCAGCGATTACCTCGATCCCCAAAATACCGGAACGCTCACCCTAGACGGTTATCCATCGGGTTATAACAGTGACCTCGGTTGCACCGATCCCGCGGCATGCAATTACGATGCTGCTGCATTGGAGGATGATGGGAGCTGCGAAACGCTAGATGCGTGCGGTGTGTGCGGCGGCGATGATAGCTCTTGTTCCGGATGCACGGATGCAGAGGCTTGCAACTATGATACTGAGGCGACAATAGATGACGGTTCATGCATCAGCGGAGGAACGCAAATCATCTTCACTCTCCTTACGGATAATTATCCCGCCGAAATTACTTGGACACTGGAAGATTCCGCTGGCGGGACTGTCCTTTCCGGTGGGCCATATGATAGCAATGCAACGACCTATTCAGCTGAAGCTTGTTTAGCAGACGGTTGCTATACATTGAGCGTGCTCGATAGCTATGGTGATGGGCTCTGCTGTGCCTACGGCGAAGGCAATTATGAACTCGCCGATGGAGACGGTACAGTATACGCGTCTGGTGCAAGTTTTGAATTTTCCGATGTGACCGATTTCTGCATAGAATCATCAAATGAAACAGCCGGATGCACGACCTCTACAGCGTGCAATTACAATCCTCAAGCAACGGTTGATGACGGCTCGTGCGCAACGTCAGATGAGTGCGGCGTCTGTGGAGGTGATGGCATCGCCGAAGGAGCTTGTGATTGTGAAGGAAACGGTCCTGAAACGTACTACACTTGCGACGGTACTTGCACCAATGATACAGACGGTGATGAAATTTGTGATGAATTAGAGGTTGCAGGGTGCACTGACGATGCGGCTTGCGATTACAATCCCAACGCCACAGATTCGGCATCGTGCAATTATGCGGAAGCGGGATTGGACTGCGATGGCAATTCCATCAGTTGCCCCGCGGACCTTAATGCAAACGGAACAGTTGAAGTAAGCGACGTATTGCTATTGCTCTCCGACTTTGGCTGCGACTCCGAATGCTCTGTTGCGGACATCAATGGCGATGGCAGTGTAAGTGTAGCGGACATACTGCTGCTGCTCGCCGCCTTTGGAGAAGGGTGTTAGTGAAACCTTGGAAGTTCCCATGCTTCTTCAGCCTCCTCTGAGGCTGGAGCAATCACACGACTTGGATGATCGGCTCAGGCCTTGATTGGCCAACGACCGTGAGAATTTACTTTTCGAAGTGAATATCAACCCTAATTCTACAAGATCAGTAATAAACTGGCATTGCTGAGTCAAAAAAGAAATAGGTCACGGCAAGCTTTTTATTTCATCTAGGAGTTCGATGAAATCAATTGCATTTTTCTATTTCGCTGAATCAAAAATCCTCCGAAAAGTCCCCCGCCAAGAATCAAAAATAAAATTCCATTGTCAATCGGAACGAACGCCTCACACGAATTATCGCAACCACCAGTAAGGCTGAAGTCCGGATCATAGTTGTGACACTGAGGAAAGGATGGTCCGTTACAAGCAATCGGACTCATGCAACAACCTCCTTGTCTGCAATTATAATTCTCATCACCATCTGGCACATAGGACCCCCCGCATTGGGCGAGGCTATCATTTTGTATGAAGCCAACGAAGGCCATAAGCACCACAATGTATTTGAAGCTTTTCATTTGCATTTGCATTTTCAAAATCATCGCTCGCTTCCAAAGCCAATTTGAAACTAGCGGTGAGTTAGGCTAAAGTCGTAATCGCGACGCCACGCTCACCGTCCGTCTCACGGAAAAGACCTTCAGAGTTATTAACAGGCTAGTGACCCGCTAAAAGAATCAAACATCCTAGGTGCCGTAATCATCACTCAACAAGGAGCTAGCGCTGCACAATTCAAAACACATTCATCTTCTGATCGAAACTTTTGGTTTAATTTCAGACCTCAGACACACTACCACGACATGCAGTTGAAGTTCATATTCACCATTGCCGCGCTTTTTTTAACTGCCGCAAGCCACAGCCAATGCACCGATTGCATTTTCGCTACGGACTGCACCTCCGATGATGGGTTTCCCACCATTTGTCCCGAAAGCCTGCCACCAGCCACTACCGGAGAATTTTATGAAGAAACAATCACATTCTTCATGCCCGCCGATGTTGTCGACCCCGGGTCTGGACTTACCGCGACATTGAGCAGTGTCACCGTCACGTCCATCACAGGCGTTCCACTAGGTCTGAACGTGGTGCTCGACGAATCCGATGCCGTGTACGAACCGTCCAATGGACAAACCAGTGGTTGCGCCAATGTTTGCGGTGAACCCGTTCTTGCCGGCGTGTTCGACATGGTCATCAGTATTTCAGCGGTGGCCTCTGCTTTTGGAATTGAGCAAGTGGTGAATGAATCCTTTGCCTATGTGCTAATCGTCGAGGAGGGTGCTGGCGGAACCGGAACGTTTAGCTATGCCCCAACGAACGGATGCGATTCCTTACTGGCCAACTTCAGTGCCAGCCTCGTCGGAAATTCTGCTCAAATCACTTCGTATTCATGGGATTTTGGCACCGGAGTAATCGCTGAAAATCAGAATGTCGATGGCGTTCTATTCAATGAAACAGGGACATACAATGTTATCTTACAAACGGTAATTTCTGACCAGGTTTTGACCCAGATCACCTTGAATTCAACAGGCAGTGGAGGATGGGATGACGGTTGGTCCCCTGATCCCGACCCCTATTTTGTTTTGTCTGATGCCAACGGGTCCAATGTATACACCTCCAGCGTAGCCCAAGAAAGCTATTCCACAACGTGGGGCGGACTATCCATTGTGCTCACGAATCCTCCTTATTCCATCGCTTTTTTTGATGAAGACTTCCTAATCGGCGATGACGAATTAGGATCCACTTCATTTACGCCCAATGGAGCAGGAACAATCGACATCAATGCCAACCCCAGTTATGCCGTGGCCACCATCGGCTTGCAAGAAGCTGTGAATGTTACGGACACGGCCAATGTTGCCATCAATCCTTCTCCAGTAGTTGGTTTGTACTGGATGTCAAATGACACCTTGTCTTGCAGCAATCCGTCCCTCAGCCAATACAATTGGATGTTGGGAGACAGCCTGTGGGTTTCGGGCGCCGCCTTCGAATTCTCCCCGGAAGAAAACGGGTTTTACTCAGTCGTCGGAACTTCTGCCCAAGGGTGCAGTGCGCAGAGCGACAGCCTTCTTTATTGCTCCTCCTCGGCCTCATTAAACCTGGAACTCACAACCAGCAATACAGGTGATCCAGAATTGTTGGTTACAAACGCAGGATTTGATGAATACGTTTGGGACGAAAATGGCATCGCATCCGACACCTTGGAGGACGCGGAAGGCCACTTATGGTTTCCAGCCAATAGCGGCTGGTACGATGTCACTGCATGGGATTCGCTGGGTTGTACATGGAATGCCGATTCGCTGCTCGTTTGCTGGCCATTGGAACCGCCTCTGATGGAGGAGTTTGAATACGGAATTTTGAGCACTGTCAACGATTACGCGCTGTATCAATGGTTCTTGAACGGTGAGGTATTGCCAGGAGCAACCGATTCCATCTTCAACCTTGAAGGGCCTGGTCTCTACTCGTTATCTGTGACCGATTTTGAGTCCTGCGCAGGTGTCCTGAGCAACGATTGGGTGGTGGTCGGCGTTGCCGAAAACACCGACGAACCCGGATTTGAATGGAAACTGTACCCGAATCCAAGCCAAGGAATATTGAACGTCCTTTTACCGGACACCAGCCCCTTTAATCCAAGCGGTTGGATCATCGAAGTATGGGATGCGACTGGAAAGCAAGTGCATTCGTTGGCCACATCGTCCATTCAAGTCTCACTGGATGTTTCCTTCCTGTCTGCGGGAGCGTATACCGTACATCTAAAATCCACGCAGACGAAAGGGCTAGGGGCATCACCAGCTCCAAAACGCCTAATCAAACGGTAATTTTATTGGCAACGCTTGCCGAAGATCATTTGCGATCCAAGCTCCATTTTCCAGGGCCCATCATCGCCAAAACCACCGCGGGAATGAAAAAGAGTAAGGCGTGCTCCTTATCCGATAGTGGGTCTTCCCAATGCACCATGAACGCGGCCACTCCCATCGTGATCGCCATCAGCGCTGCTCCCCAGCGCGATTTCCAACCAATCAAGACCATAATCGGCGCAACAAACTCTCCAACAACGGTGAGCGCCAAAGACGCTGTGGAACCCATTCCCAGCCAATCATAAAACTTGACTCCTTCGGACGATCCAAGGCCCTCAATCAAACGATTTAGCTTTGACCAACCGTGCGGAAGCATGAGGCCCGCCGTTCCAATTCGTAAAATCAAAAGCGCCCAATCGTTCAATGGTTTCATAGCGCCAAATTACGCCATCTAACCCTTCGACTTGAGCTACTGAACAAGAGGGGTTTTAAGCTCAGTCCTCCAGGGAAGCGTAAGCCGCTTGCATGTTGGCATAAACCTGTGTCCAATCGACTTTGCCATTGGCATCAAAATCAAACGATTCATATATCTTGACGTCTACTGATTTTTGTTCGGTGCTGTCGGTCGCTGGCTTGGTAATATTCCACTTAAAATAACCTCGAACGGAACCATCAGTTTCTTTGGACTCAGGATTGACTCCGGGCAAAAAGTTCGGTTCTGCAATCAGCGTATAATCATATTTTCCCCAAAGCTCTCGGTACATAGGAGCAACGTCCGCCAAGGCAATTGAATCGGGCGCATTCAAGCTCGTTCCAGCCCAGTAAGCATCTTCGGAAAAGTGCGTAAAAAAGTGCTCATCTTCCGCTTGAAAGTCAGCAAATGCAAGAGCAACAGTGGCCACGTTCGCATCAAAGGTAGCAGACACATCAGATTGCGCATCGTCACAGCTCGACAATGCAAAGGCCATTGTAGCGATTCCGGCGGTTAGGGTTAGCTGAAAAAAGTTCATGAAGTAAAAGGTTAGTTCGAAGCGAAGCTACTACACAAAGGGAGGAAAAAGACCCCGGCTAAAAGAACATCGCAGATGAACTCTAGTCCGATAGTAATCGCAACTCCATTCGGATATTGGCGCGCTCATAAAAGCAATCTTGAGGAATCGCAATTTCCTTAAATCCATACTTCCGATACAAATGAATCGCATTCTTTAGCTTGGTATTGGAATACAATTCGAGCGAACGGACTCCGCGTTTCTGGCATCTCTCGATGATGTAATCCATCAATTCATTTCCAATTCCAAGGCCGCGCTGGTCTTTGCGCACCGCCATTTTATTGAGCTCAACGCTACCCTCCGCTCGCGGAACAAGGGCAAATGTAGCGACCACCTCTCCTTCATTCGCTGCAAAATAAATTTCTCCACCGGGGTCCAAAATCATTTCCTGGGGATTTCGCAAAACCTTTAAATCATAGGGCTCAATAAGAAAAAATGCCTCCAACCACTCCGCATTCAAAGAGTAAAACGTGCCTTTCAATTCCGCTCGGTACGGGAAAATTGAAATATCAGGTTTCGGTAAATACTTCATGGCAACTGTCAACCCAAATATACCCAAACACAGGTGCCATTGAGTTGAAAAGTGTCCTCCATGCGGCTGATCAACTTTTTATCCAAAAAAAGACACTAATATCACACAAACGAGTTCTTTGAAAAATCAACTGCAGCATATATTTTTACCAAATGAACAGATTAATTCCATTTCTATTTGTGGCCATTTTCGTGCTTTCAGGCTGCAGCAAAGAGGAAGGCTGCACGTATCCCAGTGCATGCAATTATGACTCCGATGCTGTCGTGGATGACGGATCATGTGAATATGAAGCTTGCTCTGGTTGTACCGATCCTAGCGCATTGAACTACGATGATTCTGCAGAATCTGACGACGGCGGATGCATCTATGATCCGGCAGTGAGCACCGCAAATTGCGAGTCCAATGTTGAATTTGATTCGTACAGCTATCCAGTAGTTGCCATCGGAGGACAGTGCTGGTTCGCAGAAAATCTCCGCAGCAGTGTCTTTCAGGACGGGTCAGAAATCCCGTTCGAAGACGGAAGCAGCTTCCCCAATTTGCAGACACCCGCGCGAACCACATACAGCAATAGCGAATTCATCTTCAACAACTACGGACATCTCTACAACGCTCATGCCGCAACAACCAACATAAGTGGTGGAATTTGTCCAAGCGGTTGGCATGTGCCTACCGAGTTGGATTGGGTTGAATTGGAATCTTTCTTATACGCTGCTGGCCATGGCGAACGCATGGGAGCTGCGCTTAAGTCAACATCAGGATGGGCAGCCAATGGCAATGGTGAAGATCTATTTGGCTTCAACGGAATTGGAGGTGGCCATGCTTGGCCCGATGGAAGCTTTTACAGCTACAATATATGGGGCGCCTATTGGAGCTCTACAGAGACCGAAGCTGAGCCAACAAGCGCCAATTACCGTCAACTCGGCAATTCAACAGACCAACTAGCAAATGGATCTTATTGGTCTGTTACAGGATGCAGCGTGCGCTGTGTTGAGGACTAAAAGATGAATTTTTTCAAAAAGAAGGGAGCTTTCTAGTTCCCTTTTTTGTGCCCTTTTTTTGGAAGCCATAGTAGCCCCGCCGAGAATCGAACTCGGATCAAACGTTTAGGAAACGCTTATTCTATCCATTGAACTACGGGGCCATCTCTTGATTTTCCAGTATTGCACCGGTCAAATCCGGGGCCAGCACTGGAAAGAGGAAGGGAAAAAGTGCGCCCAGTAGGACTTGAACCTACGACCAATGGATTATGAGTCCACTGCTCTAACCAACTGAGCTATGGGCGC